>NZ_JPXY01000020.1:0-27538 GCF_000771895.1 Gallibacterium genomosp. 2 | reverse complement strand
CCTATAAAGGCATAAAGTACAAAAAGACCAACTATTTTGTCCTATATGCCTGCTTAATAGTGCCAGAAATAGAAAAGAAAACCGGTGGAAACACCGGTTTTTTGTTGGTTTGAGAAGGTGTTAGTTTTTTATAAGATTTTTATGATTTTGCACGGTTAATGTGTAGAAGATCAGACTTGATCTTCTACATATTATCTTACAAAATCTCTCCCACGCTGACTTTTCCATTCATCTTCGATGGAAGTGTAGAGCATTCTTGATTGTTTTCATCACAAATTTCAACTTCACTTCGCTCTTCTGGTAACGAAACATTTTGTATTATGTTATCTATTTGATTTAAAGAGGTTGGAAGGTTCGTGTTACTCGCTTGTTGTAAACCTAAATTGCTTGCTTTGACACCTTGAATTTGATCAATATTGCGTAGCATATCTCTTAAGCTCAGTGCCTGACTTTTGCCAGTAACAACATTTGAGGCAAGAGAAACAATGCGTGGTCGTTCAAAATAATTGAAGATAGCACTTTTCATTACTTTGATATTCGGAACATAATCTTTGCTAGAATTATCGTAAGATTTAAAGGCTCTTGCACCATTAGGGGCAAAAATATTAAATTCTAGATTACTTAATGTGGTACCTGATATAACATTCCCTTTTTCATCTCTTTGGATAATATCGCCCACATCAAAACCTATTCCTTCAATAAAGTAGTCCGCACTATTTGCACCAAATACGGAACCACTGTCTTTTGGATAAGGCCCAGTATGAATAACGGTAATGCGTAAATCTTTTGCCGAAGACTCTCCACTTAACGTTGTTTTTCCACTGGTTCGGATACTATACCCCTGATATGTTTTGGCATAAATACTGCTATTTTTACCAACAACATCACCAATTAAGAAAATACCTGCTGCCCCCGGCATTGCGGATGTATTCAGCCTATCCTCTCCGCTGACGAATAGGTGGCTATGATCTAATCGAATATTCTTCGCATTTATCCCTATTTTGCTGGCTTTAGGCATAAAATCATCATAAAGCGGTCGAGCATAATTGACCGTTAAATGGCTATTTTGAATATCGACATCTTTGGCAAGTAAATGCATAAAACCATCTTTACTGTTTAGTTGGCTATCTCGAATTGTGATTTTTGTGCCGTCGATATGCGAACGCTGGCTTGTAGCATCGCCTACCCATTCAGCAAAGGCTCTGTTTAATTCTCTATTTGCCGCACGGCTTGCTCTTTCGCTATGAGCAAGTTTGCGTGTAAATGGCGTATTATTTACATCCCAATTATATTGATTAAAATCATAACGTTCGTTTAAGACGGAAAAATTCCCTCGTGTAATACGTTCTTCCAAATTCGCAATAAGGTATTCATAGCCTTGCTTTTTCACATTTTCAGATAAATTAGTCTCTTTGCTGAAATAAGAACGCTGATTACCTGCATTGATATAGATTCCGATCTCATCTTTACTGGTAACTTTATTTAACTGCACTGTTTTAAATCCGTCCGCAATGATGAAGTCTTTACTTTTTTGGAAAGTGACTTCGTTTAGTTCAACGTTAAATGGGGCGTATTGATGAGCGGTAAGGCCTGGAATATTAGTGGCTTGTTTGGCAACTTCAATTTTTTTCCAATTTGAATTAATGGTACTGCCATCAGAAAATGTTGAGCGAGATAAAACGGTCTCCACTTGAGCAGGAACTGTTACTAACTTGTCTTGCACAAACGCCTTGAAATTTTCTTTCACAAAAGTATAAAAATTAACATTTTCAACATTCTTATTTTGAATCGTTGGATTTTCTACAAATTGCGTCCAAAGTTCAGGTAAAGAAATCTGCTGATTATCTTTAGTTTGGAATTTTGAGTTAAAATCATAAAACTTAATGTTTTTTAATAATTCATTTAGCGTTTTCTGTTTTAGAGATGTACCTGTTACATTATATAAGGAAATCAATTGTCCGTTTTCTTGTTTTACTTGCAAGATATTTTCTTGTAAAGGCACAAATCCTGTTGTACTTCCAATGCCGAAAGCGCCTCCACCAAGATTAATATGGCTTCTTTGTAAACGAATCGTTGCTTCATTATCTTTGGAATTATTGGCTAAAATCATTACATTATGTTTTCCGCCTTCAATATGATTAAACTCTGCATTTTGAATTTCAAGCTGAGTTTGTGTACTGATTGTTGTTAAAGGTAAGGCAATATTCTGTTTTAGCTTTTCCGATAAACTCTGTGACACCATTAAAGGATAAATCTGTTTTTTCTCGTCATTCAGAAAGCCTGTTTTCGTTTTACTGTTGTCAATACCTTGAGAAACAGGACGACGATTATTCAAAATCGATGCTAATAATGTCAAATCTTCAAATTTTGCATCGGGTTTGCTTTTTTTAACTTCTTCTAAAATCTGAGTGACATTTGATTTTAATAAATAAACGGCTGGAGCAGTATAAACGCGTTCCCCAACCTTAACGGTTTGATCGCCCGATAAAAGAGATAACTGTGTCTCATTAATGCCCAGTTTATTAATAAGTTCTTGTTTTTGCTCCTCAATAACTTTCGTTGTCAAAGAATCCAATTCATTTTTCTTGAGGAAAGAAAAATCTTTTGCCTTAATCTTCTCTTCTAATATGTCAGCAATTTTACTGTTAATGGAATCAAGTTTATCATTACGTTTAATAATTTTGATATCGCTCAATTCACCATTTTTTTCGTTATAACTAATTTCTAAAATGCGTTCATCACGATAAGGCAAGCGTAATGCTTCAAACTTCTGATTAAATTCAGGGCTATAACCTCTCCTGTCTGTTTGATAGCCTCCATTTTTAGCACTAATCACAAAAACGACATCACTTTGATTGGCATAGCGTTTCCCATCATCCCCAATTAAACCATTCTCAGATTGTTCCGCTTTAGCAATCGTTTTTTTGTCCGCCGTATAGAGAATTTTTCCTTGTTCATCACGCGCCATTTTTCCTGATTGGAAACGATCATTGTGGTGATAAGTGGCTTGTTTAACTTTGTCTGTTTGTGCAAGTGCGGTAATTTTTCCGCCTATTTTTATGCTTGCATCTTTATCTTTCCCCGTTTGTATAATTTTAAGGGTAGCCCCATTACGGCTATCTTTACCATAGCGAATGTCCGATTGTTCCGTGAGAACGATTTTTCCGCCCTCAATGGCGATGTCATTGGCTTCCAGTAAGCCCGCATTATTTACCGCTGAATGTTTAAGCTGATCTTCCCCTTTGGCAGTAAGCAAAATGCGGTCATTAGAAATAATCGCTCCCTTGTTTTCAATTAGCCCCGCTACCTGTTTACCCGTTAAGCTAATGCTGAAATTGGTTAAATCAAAGGTAAAACTATCCCCCGCCCCCAACAGCACCGTTTTATTTTTCACCGCTATGCCATCAAGATTGCCCGAATAATTCAGTTTAATTACCTCTTCAGGATTTCCCGTTAGGTGAAGTTTGCCGTTATTCACGACCTTATCGCCCACCAAATAAATGGCTTCTTCCGCCTGAATGACTCCCTCATTACGAATTTCGCCCTCTTGCTCCTTTTTCCGCTTAAAGCTGGCTTCATCTCGTGAATAACTGTATTTCGGTTTATCTGCGAGTTTTTCCACCTCTTTCGTCGTGGCGAGAATCGCTCCCACGTTCACCTGTGCGTCTTTGGTAAAGATCACGCCGTTAGGGTTAGATAAAAACACTCGCCCATTGGCATTCAGTTTGCCTTGAATGGTGGAAACATCCGCCCCCGTTACACGGTTATAGGAGATACTTGAGGAAGCGGGCTGATTGAATGTAACACTGGCTTGTTTGCCAATATTAAAACTTTCCCAATCAATAGAAACACGATCGCTTTTTTGATCGATAGTCATTGCATTGTTGTTTTGTGAAATGTTGGCTTCACCTTGAGTAAGCTGGTGATTTTTAGGTAACGCATTTACATCAATATTGTTAGCGATAGCTGAACTAGACAGTATGGCTAAAGAAATAAGGCTAAGAGAAGTTTTCATAGTTTAGCTCCTAAATGATTGTAAGACATTGATATTCCAATAACTTAAAACAATTTTAAGAATGACAATACAAATTGGTGATCTTTTTCATTCGCCAATTTATGACCAATAGGGCGGCTATAGTACGCATTTATTGAATAATTATTTGGGGCGGAAAGCTGAATTCCTGCACCGATACTTTGTAGTTTGATTTGATTCGTTTCTTCAGGACGTTGATTATAGGTACTGATCTTGTGGTATTTTTTACCCGCACCAATGTCATAAAATGCCGATGTCGTGAGTAAACTTTCTTTGAAAAGTGGGTAATAATGTTTGAGCGTAAATTGTCCAATGACAGCGTCAGATAAGGAAACTGCACCGGCTCGATATCCTCGCACAGCAGATTGACCGCCTAATAACATTTTTTGATTAGAAGAGAGGTTTCGATCACTTAATTGCCCTTTCACATTAATATCAAAGGCAAAATCATAAGGTAAGATCTGCTCGTGTCCTAATTCAATATTGGTTAAGGTAAATTTATTATTTTCTTGCCAATCTAGAGGGCGATTTTGATAGGCTTCTGACGTTTGATTATGTTCCTGCCCAATACTCATTGCCATATTAAAATAGGTCGTTCCCTTTGGTAGGCTATTCCAAACGCCATTTAATTCTAAATTAACGAGATTAATCCGAGTGTGGTTTTCTACTTCTTGGCTAGCGACTTGGCTATCTGCAACACGATTATGTGAAAGTGTTAGTTTAGTATTAACGTGTAAATCGGGTTGGCGGATAGTTGGATGTAAAAGATAAATCCCTACATTTTGATTATATCCCTTAGCATTTAATGCAGCGAAATCACCGCCTAATTTATAGTTTAAATATGAGAAGTAAGTACCGATTTTTGTTCCATATCCATCTAATAACGCCGAATATTCAATCCGAATATTTTTCAAACGACGGTTTTGGGAGCTTAACGCATTGATACTCAGTTCATCACCTAATCCGGCCAAATTGAACAATTTTCCACCCGCACTTATCCGATAGCGTCCTGTACTCGTTGAGCCTTGGTTATCGGAAAAAACATAAGCTTGCCAACGTTTGGCATCTTGCAAAAGTATATTAACATCTGTTGTGCCTGTCTTTTCCCCAGCCTGTACACTTAATTTAGATTTAATTCCCTGAATATCATTTAATAGTAATGCTAATTTTTCCGTTTCTGTTTGAGATAAATAACGTTGGCTATTAATACTTGTATTTGCCATTCGTCTGACAAAATTAGCGGATAATTTGCTTTGATTATCAATGTTAATTTTCCCAATATTCCCTTCCATCACGCCGATTGTAAGCTCACCATTTTCAATTTCTTGAGGGGGTAAGAAAGCTCGAGCAACTAAATAATTATGCTCACGGTAATATTGCGTAATTTTTTCTGTGAGTTGGTTTAAATCATCAAGTGTTATTGATTTGTTAAGATAAGGTTTAATTAAATGCGATAAATCTTGTTTTACTGGCGTTTCTAACCCTGTTTCATTGAGCAATTTAATATGTATCTGATTTAACTCAAAACGCAGTGCATTATTGCTTTGCGAATGAATATGTACGGGTTGTTTGAATAACTGCCCATCAGGCTTTTCTAAACGTTTACGTTGTTGATTGAGTTCCTGTGAAATAGCCCCAGCCTGTTGCAATTGATCTTGAAAGCTTTCTTGAGCTTGAACATATAATGGCAAAGTAAGAATACAACCAAGTAGATAATTAGAATAACGCATAATATTCACCTAATAAAAAAGAGATAAGAGTTTATTTTGCGAACGATTTTACACAAATGAAAATTATTATCAATAGTATTGACTTTTTATTTTTTAACAAATACTATCAACTCAATTAACAAAACAGTGAATGAGAGGTTTTTCCAATGAAATTAAAGCGATCACCTATTTACTTTGCACTTTGTTCATTGCTGCCATCAGTAGGCGGGGCAGAAATGTTAGAGGAAATAGAAGTTTCTGCTTTACGAGATCCGACAGAGTATGCTCAAACACAAAATAAAATTGAACGTTTAGATCGCAATCAACTAGAGGAAACACAAGCAACAAGTGTCGCCCAAGCAATTTCATCTAAACCGAATATTTCAATCTCTGGAGGGAGTCGTCCACTTGCTCAAAAAGTAAATATACGAGGGCTTAGCGGAACCCGTGTTGTGCAAGTGATTGATGGCGTTCGACAAAATTTTAATTTGGAACATCGCGGATCTTATTTTCTTCCGCCAAGCACCTTGGGACAAATTGAAGTGGTGAAAGGTCCAAGTAGTGCTTTGTGGGGCAGTGGTGCATTAGGTGGCGTAATGGCAATGCGAACGCTTAATGCCTTTGACTTACTTAAAAATAATGAGCATTGGGGTGTGTTAGTCAAACAGGGTTACCAATCCGCTAGTTCCCTTAGTGAGACGCAAGTGGCAGCTTATGGTGCGAATGAAAAATTTGATGTGCTAGTTCAGGGTTTTCGCAATAAAAGTAATAATTTACGTTTGGGTGAAAGTTTGGGTGAGTTGCCTTACAGTGGCCTAACTCAACAAGGGGGCTTGTTGAAAGCGGGCTGGCAAATTAACGAAACTAACCGTCTTGAACTAAATTTCCGCCACACAGTCAATAAGCAACTCGCCCCAGCTAATAATGAAATGGCAGAGCCTTATACGCCTATTGATTTTTATGATTATGTTAAGAAAAGCCGTGACACAGGTGGTAAAGTGGATTACAGCGAAGCGGGCGGCACAACGGATTTAGCACAGCAAAAAATTGTCGATACAGGACTTTCTTTGCGTTATCTCTTTAATCCAGAATCAGACTGGGTAAATAGTGAATTGACCCTCTACACTAACCGCACTAAAGAAACGGAGCAAAACCAACGCACCTTCGCCCACGATGAAACCCGTTATCGCACTTGGGGCTTTAATTTCCGCAACACCTCAGAATTTGAGCGTGCTGCCTTTATTTATGGGGTGGATTTTTATCAAGATCACGCCATTACTTCAAGGGAGAAAAAACAACTTGATGGGACTTGTGCCAATAATCCCCTCGCGGGCTGTAGAGATCTTGCGACCGCAAAATACCGCCCAAACCCTTACAATGCGAAAGCCAATGTGTGGGGAACCTATTTGCTTAGCCATTTGAAACTTGCAGAGCAATGGACGCTTTCCCCAGCGTTGCGATTTGATCATTACAAAACCTCAGAAGTCAGTTCACAAAGCTATCAAAAAAGCCATTTATCGCCTGCATTGACGCTCAGCTATCAGCCAACAGACTGGTTTGACATCAATGTAAAATATAACGAGGCTTTCCGTGCTCCGAGCCTGCAAGAACGTTATGTTTCGGGCAATCACTTTGGTTATGACAGAATGCTGGTTACTTCTTTCCAATCAAACCCGGATCTCAAGCCCGAAGTTGCCCGTAATAAAGAAATTAATTTTAACTTCCATTGGCAAAATCTGTGGAAAGCGGAAGATTCGTTAAAAATTAGCACCGCACTTTTCCAAAATGACGTGAAAGATTTTATTAATCTTGAAGTAATTAAATATAATGATGAAGCAAAAGCTATTCCTGAAATATTTCAATACCGCAATGTTCAAAATGCCCGTTTGCGTGGGGTAGAATTCAGCACAGAATACCAAACGCCAAGCTGGTCGCTCTATGCCAATTATGGAATGCTCAGAGGAAAAGATCGTCAAACGGGTGAAGCCTTGGAAAATATTAATGCAGATAGGATCATTGTTGGCGGAAATTATGCCGTGGTGGCAGATAAATTTTCCGTTGGCGGTCGCTTAAGCCATTACTTTGCACAAAAACGCTTACCAAGCAAAACCACGCGAGAATATCCCGCTTACACCCTTGTGGATCTCACCGCGACCTATGCGCCGAAGCAAGGGGAGTGGGAAAACTTACGCGTTGATTTTGCGATTGAAAATCTCTTTGACAAAGCCTACACCCAAGCCTTTAGTCTCACGCCATCGGCAGGGCGAAATGTGAAAGTGAGCGTGGCTTATCAATTCTAACGTTCAATAAAAAGGAAAGTTATGACATTACAACAACAGATTGCTCAGGCGTTGGAGGCTCAGCCTGAGCTACACACCCTTGATTTAGCAGAGAAATTCCAACTTCCTGAAGGAAAAATTCTCAAAAATTTACCACCGCACTTTGTGTCTTTCTTTACGGGGCAAGTGGAAGCCCTGCTTGCGGAAATCCACACTTGGGGCGAGGTGGTTACAATAATCGAAAAAGCGGGTTCGATCTTTGAAGTGTCGGGCGTTTTCCCACAGGGTAAAACAGGCTACGGCTATTTCAATCTGAATATGGATAAACAGCCAGATATCGCCTTGCACGGGCATCTCAAATTAGACCGCGTAAAAGACATTGCCCTTATCAGCAAGCCATTTCGCGGCAAAGAAAGCTATGCCATCGCCTTTATTACCGAAGATGACAATATACTATTTAAAATTTATCTCGGCAGAGATACGCAACGCCAGCTTTTCCCTCATCAAGTAGAAAAATTTAACCAACTGAAAAATAAGGAAATTTTATGCTAGATCGCCAACAGCGTTTAAATCACCGCTTAAAACCCGAAATTGAAGAATTAAAACAACAATGTAAGACCCTGTTACTAGCCACCGTTGATGAAGTGGGAATGCCGAACGCGAGCTACGCCCCTTTTGCGGAAAGCGAAAAAGGCTACTACATTTTTATTTCCACCATCGCCAAGCACGCCCGCAATTTGAAACAAAATGGCAAGGTGTCTTTAATGTTGATTGAAGACGAGCAATCCAGCCGCCAAATTTTCGCCCGCCACCGCTTAACTGCGGAGGCGGAAGTGATTGAAGTACCGCGAAGCACCCCAGAATGGGAACTTGGCACAGGATTGTTGCAACAACGCCACGGCAATCTAATGAAGGAATTGGTGAAAATGCAAGATTTCTCTCTCTTCCACCTTATTCCGAAACAAGGGCTATTTGTAAAAGGATTTGGACAAGCCTTCCAAGTTGATGCCAATAATGAAATTGATATTGTGCATTTAGATCAGGGGCATATTGAGGAGTCGTAGTTTTTGAGGCTTAAATTGTCGAGCCAAATGCAATTCCTCGTCAAAATAAATTTCATAAGACGTTCGTTAATCTAAACATTTATGAGGTCGATGGTTCATTTCATCGGCTTTTGTTTGGACACTACATTACTACACATAGACTCCTTAAACATAGCAAAGCTTATATTGATAATAGATTTTATTTACTTACTCCAAAATGTCGATAAGTATGCAATGTGGCGATTCTTCCTCGTGGAGTACGTTGTAAGAAGCCTTGTTGAATTAAATAAGGTTCCAAAACATCTTCTATTGTTTCTTTCTCTTCACCAATTGCCGCCGCTAAATTATCCAAACCGACCGGTCCCCCGTCAAAACGCTCAATAATCGCCATTAACAATTTACGATCCATAAAGTCAAAGCCTTCTGAATCAATATCCAACATCGTTAATGCCAATTTAGCAATCTCTACCGAAATAAAACCGTCATTTTTTACATCGGCATAATCTCGCACACGACGCAATAATCGATTCACGATTCGAGGTGTGCCGCGTGAACGGCGTGCAATTTCGTGTGCCGCTTGCTCATCAATCTGGAGATTAAGACAATTTGCGCTACGCACCACAATGGAGGTTAAATCTTCAATGGAATAAAATTCCAAGCGTTGCACAATGCCAAAGCGATCTCGCAATGGCGAAGTCAATGATCCAGCACGAGTCGTTGCGCCAACCAAAGTAAACGGAGGCAAATCCAATTTAATCGACCGTGCTGCTGGCCCTTCACCAATCATAATATCCAGCTGATAATCTTCCATTGCCGGATACAACACTTCCTCGATTGCCGGTGATAAACGATGAATCTCATCAATAAACAGCACATCATAAGGTTCTAAATTGGTCAACATTGCTGCCAAATCACCGGCTTTTTCTAACACTGGGCCGGAAGTGGTGCGAATATTCACCCCCATTTCATTGGCGACAATATTGGCTAATGTCGTTTTTCCCAAACCGGGAGGGCCAAAAATCAATAGATGATCAAGTGCATCATTACGCATTTTTGCCGCTTTGATAAAAATATCCATCTGTTCCCGAACGTGTGGCTGTCCAACATAATCTTGCAATAATTTTGGACGAATTGCGCGGTCGATATATTCTTCTTCCGCTTTTGCTGTAGGGCTGATAATACGGTCTGCTTCAATCATATCTCTTTGCTTCTATGTATTGTTATAAGGCATTCTTCAAGGCTTCACGAATCAACTGTTCGCTATCCCATTCCGGTTTTGCCACACGTTTCACCATTTTTTCTGCTTCTGCTGGTTTATAACCTAAAGCAACTAATGCAGAAATGGCATCATCTGTTGCTGAAACTTTATCTATTTCAAATTTATTTTGTGTTGAATTCTGTTCAATAAAGAAATCATCGTGCTGATATGATTTAAATTTGCCTTTCAGTTCAACAATCAAACGCTCGGCAGTTTTCTTTCCTACACCGGGAATCTTCACCAATTTCGACAATTCTTCATGTTCTATCGCATAAGAAAATTCATTCACCGACATTGCCGATAAAATAGCTAAGGCTAATTTAGGACCTACGCCATTGGTTTTGATTAATTCTCTAAATAGTGTGCGATCCTGTTTATGGTAGAAACCGAATAAGAGGTGAGCATCTTCTCTCACTACTAAATGCGTATAAATGGATGTTTCCATATTAACTTCCGGTAAATGATAAAAACTGGTCATTGGTAATAAAACTTCATAACCTATACCGTTCACCTCTAATAAGATTTCTGGTGGTGATTTTTCCAATAGAATACCGCGTAAATGCCCAATCATAATTACCTCATTTTGTCTTCATAGAGCAGACTAGCGCTGCCCTATAAAAATTTGTTCGTTAGCATACCTTTAAACTGTATAAATATCCAGTTAATTGGAAAATTTTCCTAATTTATTATCTCATTATCTGTGATTGACTTGAAAAAAGTTTTACACTCTTTTCTTGAATGCTCATAATAGAAACATTATTCCTTATAAGAAGAAAGAAGTTTATGGCAAAAAAAGATGGCATTGGTGAAATTATTCTGTTTTTTGTATCCATTTTGGCAGCTTTGGGATGGTTTTTCTCAAAGTATGCTTTAGTCGGCTTTCCGCCTGTCGGTTTTATTGGATTGCGTTTTTTCTCTGCTGCTTTGTTATTCTTGCCATTTGCCTATCCACAATTTAAACGTTTAACTCGAATCGAAGTAATGCGTGCCAGCTCCACCGGGCTGTTATTCGCTGCTTTTATGGCAACTTGGATTATTGCTATTACTTATAGCAATAATCTTGGTGAGGGAGCTTTTTTGATGAGCATTTCAATGTTAATCGCACCATTGATTTCTTGGTTGGTGTTTCATAATAAACCGTTACGCTCATTTTGGATTGCTTTGCCGATTGCACTTTCCGGTGTTTATTTATTGGCGATTTCTAAAGGTGAATTGCATTTTTCGACTGACAGTCTATTCTATTTACTTGCCTCGCTATTCTCAGCAAGTTATTTTGTTTTACACAATCAATATTCAAAATCGATTCCGGCTTTAGCTTTAACTACATTGCAACTTTCTGTCGTTGGTGTGCTTTGCCTTAGTTACTCATTAATAGTTGAACCGTGGAAAAGTGAAGTGCCGACTTCAGCAATTATGTGGCTAACCATTAGCGTGCTAATCGGTACCAATTTCCGTTATATGTTGCAAACAATCGGGCAACGTTACTGCAATATTGCTAACGCTTCTATTATTATGTTGCTTGAACCGGTGTGGACAATGATAATGAGCGTTTGGTGGCTTGATGAACAATTAACAGCATTAAAATTGGCTGGTAGCGTATTAATCCTCGCCGCCTTATTGATTTATCGAATTAAAAATTTAATCGCGTTTATTCGCCGTAAAAATTATTAACTTTTCTATTTCAACTGCTTCCAATACAATAGCGAGCTTTTAAAAAGGATTAATCAAATGGTAGATCATATTTATTGGCTGACAATGTCTTCTCCGATTGGCAATTTACAGCTTTTTGCTCAAGAACAACATTTAATTAGTGTATTGTTTGAACGCGAACAGATACAGACACAGCAAAATTGGCGTTATGATGATCAACATCCGGTGTTGCAACAAACAAAAAACGCTTTAATACAATATTTCGCTGGACAAAGAACAGAATTTTCTGATCTGCCATTACATTTAATTGGTACGGAATTTCAACGTGCAGTTTGGCTTGCATTATTAAAAATCCCTTTTGGTCAAACTGCTAGTTATGCTGATATTGCTAATCAAATAAGAAAACCAAAAGCCGTGCGTGCGGTCGGTGGTGCTGTTGGTAGAAATCCTATCAGCATTATTGTGCCTTGTCATCGTATTCTCGGCAAACAACAGCAGCTCACCGGTTTTGGTGGCGGATTGCCGGCAAAACGCTATTTGTTACAACACGAAAACATCGCTTTTGTTGATAAAGGCATTGAATTTGTCAATCCGAAACATTGGCATCAATTAGAAAAATAAGAGGAAATTTATGTTAAGTTATCGCCACAGTTTTCATGCTGGCAATTTTGCCGATGTGCTGAAACATATTGTGCAACTTTTAATTATTGATGCGTTACAGCAAAAAGAGAAAGGTTTTCTCTATTTAGATACGCACGCCGGCGCTGGTCTTTATTCATTGCAAAGTTTTGAAGCAGAAAAAACAGCGGAATTTGAGCAAGGCATCGGTTATTTATGGCAACGCCAAGATCTTCCCGAAACGGTGAAATATTATCTGGATCAAGTTGCGAAAGTAAATTCCCAACAAAAACTTCGTTTTTATCCCGGTTCCCCGCTATTGGCGGCAAATTTATTGCGTCCGCAAGACAGAGCCATTTTAACGGAATTACATCCGAGCGATTATCCGTTATTACGCAAAAATATGCAGCCTTATAAAAATGTACAGGTTAAACGTGATGACGGTTTTCAGCAGTTGAAGGCAGTCTTGCCGCCAAAAGAACGGCGTGGATTTATTCTGATCGATCCGCCATATGAATTAAAAGAGGATTATCAGCTTGTAGTGGATGCCATTGTTGAGGGCTATAAACGTTTTGCTACCGGCACATACGCCATTTGGTATCCGTTTGTTTTACGTCAACAAATTAAGAAAATGGTACGTGCTTTAGAACAGACTAAGATCCGTAAAATCCTACAAGTTGAATTGGGAATTCGTCCTGATACCGCACAACGAGGAATGACGGCAAGCGGAATGATCGTGATTAATCCGCCTTGGAAATTAGAAGCACAAATGAAAGCCATTTTGCCTTATTTAGTTAACGTTTTAGCTCCGGAAGGTACCGGATATTGGGAGCTACATTGGATTTCGCCGGAATAAATATTGCTATTACCAATTAAACCAATTTATGTTAACAGTTGGCTTATTTTATTTAATTTCGTCAAAATAAACGACATTACAGTTTAAATTTAATGGGAGAACAAAAATGAGAGAATATGATTATATTGCTATTGGCGGTGGTAGCGGTGGTATCGCTTCGATTAACCGTGCTGCGAGCTATGGTCAAAAATGTGCTATTATTGAGGCCAAATATCTTGGTGGTACTTGTGTAAATGTGGGTTGTGTGCCGAAAAAAGTAATGTGGTACGGTGCGCAAATTGCTGAAGCAATTAATCTCTATGCGCCGGATTATGGTTTTGATGTGACTGTTAACCAATTTGATTTTGCAAAATTACGTGAAAGCCGTGAAGCCTATATTGATCGTATTCATCAATCCTATGAGCGTGTTCTCGGAAATAACAAAGTTGATATTATTCGCGGTTTTGCAAAATTTGTTGATGCGCATACTGTTGAAGTCAATGGCGAATTAATCAGAGCAAAACATATTCTTATCGCAACAGGCGGTCGTCCAAGCCATCCAAATATTGAAGGAGCGGAATACGGTATTGATTCTGATGGCGTATTTGCATTGACATCGTTGCCAAAACGTATTGCTGTAGTTGGTGCAGGTTATATTGCAGCGGAATTGGCGGGTGTTTTACATAGCTTAGGTGTTGAAACCCATCTATTTGTGCGTAAACACGCACCGTTGCGTAATTTTGATCCGTTAATTGTTGAAACTTTAGTAGAAACTATTAATAACGAAGGTCCAACTCTACATACTCAAGCTATTCCACAAAAAGTGGTGAAAAATGATGACGGCTCACTCACACTCTTTTTAGAAGATGGACGCTCACAAACCGTAGATTGCCTTGTTTGGGCGATTGGTCGTGTACCTATGACAGATAAGCTAAATTTGGCAGCAGCTGGAGTGAAAACTAACAGCAAAGGTTTTATTGAAGTTGATAAATATCAAAATACCAATGTGCAAGGGATTTATGCAGTGGGAGATAATACCGGTGCGGTCGAATTAACGCCTGTTGCCGTAGCAGCCGGTCGCCGTTTATCTGAACGTTTGTTCAATAATAAACCGACTGAACATTTAGATTATAACTTAATCCCAACTGTGGTTTTCAGTCACCCACCAATCGGCACGGTAGGATTGACCGAGCCACAAGCCATTGAACTATATGGCGCAGAAAATGTGAAAGTGTACAAATCAACCTTTACTTCTATGTATACCGCTGTAACGCAACACCGCCAACCTTGCCGAATGAAATTAGTTTGCATCGGCTCAGAAGAAAAAATTGTTGGTTTGCACGGTATTGGTTTTGGCGTAGATGAAATGATTCAAGGTTTTGCTGTTGCTATTAAAATGGGGGCAACTAAAAAAGATTTTGATAATACAGTGGCAATTCACCCGACAGGTTCGGAAGAATTTGTGACAATGCGTTAATTTTTTGTGGCATAGTAGACAAAAGTGTTGGTAAAAAGTGGGCTAAAGCCTTATAGTACAAGGCTTTAAGCCCACTTTTTGAAATATGAACAAAAAACTGTCCTTTTTGCCTTAAGAACAATATCCAAAAGTATGGAAAGAAAAATAATATTCAGAGATACTTTTGTTCATCCTGTCATAAAACCTTTTCTTCCACAAATAAATTAAATCCAATAGATATTTGGACTGATTACACAATAGGAAAACAAACCTATAAACAATTAGCCGAAAAATATCACTGTTCCATTAGAACTATTCAGCGTTATATTGAAAAATCCCCTAAAGCTAAATTAACTCCTTTACAACAAACCTATCTAAATATTATTGCAGACGTGACTTTCTTTGGTCGTGACTTTGGTGTATTAGTTTTAATGGATACCTTATCTAAAAAAGCCGTTTATCATCGTGTCGTAAAAACAGAAAAAGACCTCTATTATAAGCTCGCCTTGAACATACTTCGCGAAAAAGGCTATAGAATTCAATCTATTACAAATGATGGACGTAGAGGGCTGTTAAAGGATTTATTTAATACCCCAATCCAAATGTGTCATTTTCATATGGTTGCAATTGTAATGAGAAAATTAAGAAAAAAACATCAATCACAAGCGGGTAAAGAATTAAAAATTATTGTTAAAACATTAAAAGAAAGCCATAAAAATGAATTTTATTTGAGATTACATCAATGGTATTTAAAACATAAAGAATTTTTAGATGAACGCGCTGAATATCCCAATGAGAAAGGCTATTTTCCTTATAAACATCGTAATGTAAGAGGGGCTTATGCTAGTTTAAAATACTATATGAAATATTTATTCACCTTTGAAGAATATACACACTTGAATATAGAAAAAACAACGAATCGGTTGGAAGGGTTATTTAAAGAACTGAAGCAAAAATTATCTATTCATAACGGATTAACGAAAAAGCATAAGATTATGTTTATAAAGGATTTTTTAAATAAAAAGAGTTGGTAATAATTAGGGGAAATAATTAAAACCAACACTTTTGTCCATTAGAGGCATAGTTTGCAGAAAAACCAACACTTTTGTCTACTATGCCAAAGTTAATGCTACATTAATTTACAGTATATCCAAAAATGAATAATTCCTTCCAAAAATACACTTTTTGATAATCAGGTTTGCTCTTTATTATTGAATTTAGAGTTGTTAATTTTTCGATATAAAAAGCATTCTACTGATTTATTCCGAAAAGTTAAACTACAATTTTAAGGACTGAATCTGTATTTTTTCATTGCAGTCCGTCTTTTAGGTTGTAGTTGTAATCCTTCAATATCGAAATATAAACAGATTTAGTCAGATGTTACTTCTCTGTTTTGGAATGTTGAATTGAGCAATCAATGTTAGTCTAGAAACGGCAAACGTAAGATAGGTGAATAAAAAGGCTTTCGTAGTGTTGAAAATAGCAATCAACGACTTGCTACTTACAAATTCGGCTATATTCAGTCATAAAAATCTGCACCCTATGTGTTGGATAATGAGACTAACTTTAGGGTGCAGATCACTCATTGGAAATGCTTTTTTAGTTTCGATCAATTATTTATTATACAATTCAAAATAACTTTTTGCTGCTTTTTGCCAACTGAAATCTTGGCTCATCGCAGTAGAACGTATTAAACTCCATTGTCGTGGTTTTTGCCAAATAGACAACATTTGATCAATAGCATAAAGAAAACCCTCCACATCTGCAAATTGGAACACAAAACCAGTTGCGATTTTTTGTTTTTGTGTTTCCGGTGTGGTGTCTACTACCGTATCAGCTAATCCACCGGTCGCACGCACTAGTGGCAAAGTACCATATTTTAAGCCGTATAATTGTGTTAAACCGCAAGGTTCAAAACGGCTAGGTACTAAAATAACATCACCACCAGCCACCATTTGGTGAGAAAGGGCTTCGTTATATGCAATCTTTACACCAATTTGTTGTGGGTATTTCGCTGCTAATTGACGTAAAGTTTCTTCAAAATGTGGTGCACCTGTTCCTAACACAGCCAATTGCACACCACGATTTATCAATGCTTCTGCAGCATTAATCACCAAATCTGCACCTTTTTGTTCCACTAAACGAGTAACCATTACTAACAAGGGTACAGTTTCTGTTTCTGTTAAACCGAATTCTGCCTGCAATACCTGTTTGTCTTTTTTCTTACCTTGCATTTTGCCGTGTTTATAGGTTTTAGCAATGTAGTTATCTGTTGCAGGATTCCAAACTTGATCGTCAACACCATTTAAGATACCGTGTAAGCGATTTTGGGCTGCTCGAGTTTGCAATAAACCATCAAAACCGTATGCCATACTAGGATCGGTAATCTCTTTAGCATAAGTTGGACTTACTGCTGTAATTTCATCGGCATAATACAAACCAGATTTAAGATAAGAAATTTGTCCGTAAAACTCCAAACCATCAACGTGGAAAAAGTGATATGGCAGCTGTAATTCCGCCATATGACGGGCATTAAACATACCTGCATAAGCTAAATTATGGATGGTAAAAATTTTCTTCAATGGTAATTGCCAAGCAGTAGCATAAGCTGCTGCCAAACCAGCTTGCCAATCGTGCATATGCATAACATCCGCCTCGCCCCACCACTGATCTGCTCCAGCGGCTAAGGAAGCTCCTACCCAACCAAGCGTTGCAAAGCGTAAATAGTTATCGGAATAATCCTGATAATATTCGTTATGATATGGATTACCACCGCGATCAAATAGATGTGGTGCATTAATTAAATAAATGCCAATGCCTTTATATTCTGCAAAACGAATTTCAATATGTCCGGCAAAACTGAATAAATGTAATGAATGTTGATGTTGCGGAAGTTTTTCTGCTACCGCCGGATACATTGGTAAAACGACCCTAACATTCATACCTTCCGCTTGTTGTGCAAATGGTAATGCACCCATTACATCAGCTAAACCGCCAGTTTTAATTAATGGGTATAATTCAGAACAAATATGAAGTACTTTCATTGATTTAACCTTAATTTTTTTAAGTAAAATATCCGCTTTTTAGATTCTGCTATCAATAAAAAGCGGATATTTATTAAGACAGGAATAACAGATTACTCTTCTTTATCTGTTTTTGTTGCATCAATCGCTGATTCTTCTTGATCAAAAAGTTTTTCCAGCATTGGCTCTGTTACCAATACAATATCCCCTTTACTACTTATCCTAAAACGTTGACGATCCAATTCAAGATCTACACCAATTTTCATACCATCCGGAATGTGGCAATTACGATCAATAATACAACGACGTAATACGCAGTTTTTGCCAATTTTTACTTGAGGCAAAATAACTGCATATTCAATTTTTGATCCCTCGTCTACCCTAACGTGGTCAAACAGCACCGAATTACTGATTTCCGCATCAGTAATTACACTACTACCCCCGATAAGTGAATTATCAATAGTTTGTTTATGTGGATGTTTATAGAAGAACTTTGTTGGTAGCGTTTGTTTAGGTACAGTACGAATCGGCCAGCTACTGTCAAACATATCCAGTTGAGGTTTTTCACTGACTAAATCAATATTTGCCGACCAGTAACTTTCCAAAGTACCTACATCACGCCAATAGATCAAACCTTGTGTATTTCTACCTTTGCTTGAACGTTCAAACGGATGGGCATAAAGCAATCCTTCTTTCACCATCGCCGGAATAATATCTTTACCGAAATCGTGAGAGGTATTTTCGTAACTAGCTTCACGTGCCAAAATATCATACAGATAATCAGCATCAAAAACATAAATTCCCATTGATGCCAAAGATGAATCAGGTTTATGTGGTAATGTTGGCGGATTTGCCGGTTTTTCCACAAATTGTTCTACTTTTAATTTTTCATTAACTGCCATCACACCAAATGCCTTTGCATCCTCTTTCGGCACTTCAATACAACCTACAGTTGCCTTACCACCGAATTCAATATGATCTTCAATCATACGCATATAATCCATCTTATAAATATGGTCGCCGGCAAGAATAAGCACATATTTAGGATGATAATGATCTTTCATAATAGGAACGTTTTGCCATACCGCATCCGCCGTACCTCGATACCAAGTAGAATCATTTAATTGTTGACGAGCCGGCAACATATCCACAAAATGTCCTCGTTCTCGCGGTAAAAATGACCAACCGTGTTGTAAATGACGTAATAACGAATGTGCTTCGTATTGCGTAATTACCCCAATTTTTAATAAACCTGAATTAAGACAATTAGATAAGGCAAAGTCAATAATACGATGTGCCCCTCCAAAGTAAACAGCAGGTTTCGCTCGACGATCGGTCATTTCGTGCAAACGAGAACCTCGTCCTCCAGCTAAAATAAGAACTAACGTATCATTGGCAATGCTTTCACGCGTTGGGATAGCGTTTTTCGTTGTAGTGGCTGTTGCTGCGCTCATAATATTCTCCTGTGGTTATCGTTTTTCAATAAGTGATTGCATTAAAATAACAACTCCCAGATGTGCCACAATCGCTTGAGATTGTTCGATCCTGAGACCCTCGCCAAACCGTTTCTGCCAAATTCCGGCTGGAAGCTGAAAAATTTGCTCACCACGATTAGCATTAAAAAGTAATAGATACTTTCCTTGTAATAACAACGCTAAGGCTCGTCCCTGTTGCCAATCTTGTGTTTGCATCGGTTCGCCCTGAGGGGTAAACCATTGTGCATTTTCGGTATTCCACCAATCATCATAAATACCGGTTATCGCCATTTCTTTACGTAAAGCGATGAGATCTACCACATATTGTTGCAATTCTGTATCTGTTTCTTGCCAATTTAACCACGTCAATTCATTATCTTGACAATAACAATTATTATTGCCCTGCTGGCTATGACCAATTTCATCTCCTGCCAATAACATAGGCGTTCCTAATGCCAATAACTCTGTTGCCAACAATGCTTTTTTACTGAATATACGTTGTTGTTTAATATCAATATCGTCAGTTTCTCCCTCTACACCGTGATTAAAAGAAAAATTATGATTATCTCCATCACGATTATCTTCGCCGTTATCCCAATTATGCTTTTCGTTATAACTGACCAAATCCTGTAAATTAAAGCCATCATGTGCGGTAACAAAATTTATTGAACAATGAGGAGAACGATATTGATGTTGAAAAGTGTCCGCACTACCGGCAAAGCGTTGTGCTAATACACCAAGCTGTTGACTATCTCTTAACCAGAAACGGCGAATATCACCACGGAAACGATCATTCCATTCAGCAAAAAAATCAGGGAAAGATCCTAATTGATAACCACCTGAACCAATATCCCAAGGTTCAGCGATCAGCTTACAATTTGCTAAAACAGGATCTTGTTGTAGTGCAGTAAAAAAAGCAGCTTTTGCATTGAATTGTGGCGTTCTACCCAATACGGCTGCCAAATCAAAGCGAAAACCATCAATATGAAATTCTTTGACCCAATAACGCAGACAATCCATTACCCACTGTAATACACGAGGTTCTGATAGATTTAAACTATTTCCACAACCAGTCCAATTTTCATATTGCTGTTGGTGATGCCAATAGTAAAGGTAATTATCAATGCCTCGCTGACAAAGCGTTGGTCCGGAAATATCGTTTTCCGCTGTATGATTAAATACTACATCCAAAATCACTTCAATCCCCATTCGGTGCAAGGCTCTTACTACAGATTTCAACTCTAATGATACAGCTTTTATTGATGATAACCTTTGATCTGGGGCAAAATGTGCCAACACATTGTAGCCCCAATAGTTTCTTTTATGTTTTTGCTGTAGATGAGGTTCATCTAAATGCAACATTATTGGTAATAATTCTACTGCAGTTACCCCTAAGTTTCGCAAATATGCTAAACTAGCTTCATCAGCTAACCCCGAAAATGTTCCTCTTGATGCTACAGATATAGCATTATTTAATTTAGAAAATCCTTTAACGTGTAATTCATAAATAATAGTTTGAGACCAAGGTGTTCGTGGAGCTTGATCATCTTGCCAATCAAAATCATCTTCAGTAATAACACTTTTCGGTGCAAGCCAAGCATTGTTTTCTTGATTATTCCAGTGGAATAGCTTTAATTGATCAAAAGTGAACAATGAAGGCAAATCCTCTACTGCTCGACTATAGGGATCAATCAACAATTTAGTGACATTGTAACAATAAGGAAGATCCGTATCGCCCTCTAAACGAAAACCATATTTCTGCCCTACGTCAACATCAACTACAAAAAGAGTAAAGCAATCTTGCTGTCTGAACATTGAATAACGAGTTTCGTGGCTATGCTCATCAAACAGGCAAAGCCAAGCTTTGGTAGCGTGAGGTGCAACTAAAACAAAATTAAAGCCTTTTTTGCCAGCAAATTCGGCACGATGACAACCAATCGGATAATCATAACCAATAAAGACCTGCTTTTTCTCTATCTCAAATTCTCTAATTGAACCTGATTTCAACCGTTTAAGATGATGAGCCATAACCACTTAATCCCTATGCTACATAATCATTATTTATTGGTTTTTCGTTTCACTGATTTCGCTTTTTTAGCCGGTTTTCTTTTGGAAGCCGTTTTACTTACTTTACTATTATTAGTATCTGAAAGGATTTCTTTTCCCTTGGTTGCTACAGTAACCGCTTGCTGTGCTTTTGTAGCTTCTGCCAGCTTCGCATCATCATTTTCATCATCCTCTGCATTTTCCAATACAAAATAACTTGCACCTAGTGGCGGCACATCAATGCTGATTGAGTTAGCTTTACCGTGGCTTTCGATTTTTTCACTCCAAACGCCTTCACCGTTATTCACACCGCTACCTTTATAGGACGCATCATCGGAATTCAGCACCTCACGATAAAATCCTGCTTTACGCACACCAAAACGGTAATTATGACGAACTTCAGGAGTAAAATTACACACGACAACTACGGTATCACCGTTTTTCGCATAACGAGCAAATACTAAAACCGATTGTTCCGCATCATCCACAACTAACCATTCAAAACCATTAGGATGCTGATCCTGCTGCCACAATGCTGGATAACGTTGATAAAGATGATTTAAATCTCGCACCCATTTTTGAACACCATTATGCCAACCATCGTATTCGTCATTGAGCAAGAACCAATCCAAACTTTCTTGATAATTCCATTCTCTGCCTTGAGCAAACTCATTCCCCATAAAGAGCAGTTTTTTACCCGGAAAGCCCCACATATAACCGTAATAAACACGTAAATTAGCGAATTGTTTCCAGCAATCACCCGGCATTTTGCTTAACAAAGAGCCTTTGCCGTGGACCACTTCATCATGCGATAATGGCAACACAAAATGTTCGCTATATTGATACATCATCCCGAATGTTAATAAATTATGGTGATACTTACGATAAATCGGATCTAATTTCATATAACGCAACGTATCATTCATCCAGCCCATATTCCACTTAAATTGGAAACCTAAACCGCCGCTTTTTGTATCGTGGCTAACGCCTGGAAATGCGGTACTCTCTTCCGCAATCGCCAATACCCCACGCTGTTCATCCTGTAATAACGCATTAGTACGCTGTAAAAAATTGATCGCTTCCAAATTTTCACGCCCACCATATTGATTCGGAATCCACTCGCCATTTGCACGGCTGTAATCTCGATAAATCATTGAGGCAACCGCATCAACCCGCAAACCGTCAAAACCGTAACGTTCTATCCAATACAATGCATTACCACTTAGATAGTTACGCACTTCATTACGTCCAAAGTTATAAATCAATGTATTCCAGTCTTGGTGATAACCTTCTCGTGGATCAGCGTGTTCATATAATGCTGTGCCATCAAATTTACGCAAACCGTAATCATCTGTTGGAAAATGACCAACAACCCAATCTAACAACACATAAATTCCTGCTTCGTGTGCTTTTTCAAGGAAATGGCATAATCCTGTTGCATCACCAAAACGACTGGTTGGAGCATATAATCCTAACGGTTGGTAACCCCACGAACCATCAAATGGAAATTCCGATAATGGCAATAATTCAATATGAGTGAAACCCATTTCTTTTACATAAGGGATCAATTCATCTGCGATTTGCTCATAGCTTAGCCAGTAATTATTTTCTAAATTGCGTCGCCAAGATCCCAAATGCACTTCATAAATACTTATTGGTGCATCAACTGCATTTGCTTTTACTCTTGTTTCATTATACGGTTGTTTAGGTGGCAATTTTGTGACAACAGAAGCGGTTTCCGGACGTAATTGCGCAGCAAAAGCATAAGGGTCTGATTTCAAACGTAAATCACCGTTGGCATCCAAAATTTCAAATTTATACAAGCTGCCTTCATTCACTTCAGGAATAAAAATTTCCCAAATACCACTCTCTTGGTGGAAACGCATCACGTGACGACGACCATCCCATTGGTTAAAATCACCGACCACAGAAACTCGGCGAGCATTTGGCGCCCAAACACTGAAATTTACGCCCGCAACATAGCTGTTTTCTGTTAAATGTGCGCCCATCGCTTCATATGGACGATGATGTGTTCCCTCTTTTAACAGCCAATTATCCAGTTCAAACAGGCAAGATGGGAAACGATAAGGATCTTCCTGATAGATCGCTTCTGCACTGTTTTCATATTGAATTTTAAATACATAATGCAGATTGACCTCAGAATGTGGCAATAATGCTACAAAAAATCCACGTTCATCGACAGCTTTCATTGTGGCTAAACAATGATTTCTATCACGATTATAAATTTCTACCTGTTTTGCATTCGGCAATAAGGCTCGAATCATTAGCCCCTGCTCTGTCATATGTGGGCCTAAGAAAGAGAACGGATCAGCGTGTACCGCATTAAATAACTGTTCGATTTGGTTATAATCAAGGGTAACCATACTATTTTTTCCTAATAAAATAAATTTGAGACTATCTTGATAACATTCCGCCGCCACCTCTGTCGGCAAGGTTTGTCTTGTAGCAATAATTTGACGTAAATCACGATGTAATTCTTGAATAATTTTCGGATCAAGTAATGAATTCGGCAAACGATAACGCCAATTCGGATACGCTTTTGCTACTCCCGGAATATTGAATGATGAAGTAACTCCTAATAAATTTTCTGGCTGCAAGGCAAATAATTGACTTTCACTTACTGCACCTAACTGATGTATCGCCAAGTTCAGTTCATTCGTCAAAGAAAAGTCCCGTGGGAATGTTGGCAATAATTTTGCCTGTTTTAATGTTTGGATAAAGCGTAATTTATCATCAGATCGTTGTTGCAGTGCTTTTTCATATTTATCCTGTTGTAACACTCCGAGCTGATACATCGTTTCAATATCTGTTGATTGCCAAAAACCACTTAATGGAGGTAAATCGTGAGTACTGACTACCGCTAATGCATTTCTTTTATATTGTTCCGGCAATAAATAACCATCGTAGCCACGATTAAAATACATCACGGCATAGGAATAAACACCATAACGGTCTAACCATTGACGCACTTCCGGTGGCACAATCCCCAAATCTTCACCGACAATCAAACAGTGGCAACGCTGACTTTCAATCGCCAACACTGCCATCATTTCATCGATAGGATAATGTACATATGCACCGTTTGCTGCATTTTTGCCTGAAGTAATCCACCATAAACGGTATAACGCCATCACGTGATCAATACGCAAAATACCGTAATTCTGCATATTGGCTCGCCACAATTTAATCAAGGGTTGATAGCCCAACGCACGTAATTGTTGCGGTTGTAACGGAGGCAATTGCCAGTTCTGCCCTGCCGGGCCGAGTTCATCCGGCGGTGCACCGACAGAAGCCTGCAAGCAGAATAATTGACGATCACACCAAGTGTCCGAACCGCCACGAGCTACACCAACAGCCAGATCACCATAAAGCCCCAATTTGACTCCGGATTGCGCTACTGATTTCCGCACGGCTGAAAGCTGATCGTGCATTAGCCACTGTAGCCACATATAAAATTCAATCTGTGTTTTATGCTCTGCGGCGAACTGCTTCACTGTTTCACTGTTCGGATTTTGATAAGCTTTATCCCAAGCAAACCAACCTAAAAGTTGATCATCATCTTCCTCTTTTTGCTGTTGAGAAAACGCGCGATCCAACGTTTCAAAAAGACCGTGCAAATATAGCGGTTCGCCCTGTTGCGCAACAAACTGCGAAAATGCTTGACGACGTGCCGCAAACTGCCCTTCACGTTTAAATGCTTGATAGGCAACACGCAAAGCTGCCAATTTCAACTGCCAAACACCGGAATAATCCACCCACGCACAATCCTGTAATTGAGCTAATTGTTGTTGAACAGAATCATCATTAAACCACGTAATAAACGCGCTTGAAGTTGCTTCAGGCAAAAGATCTACTGCTAAATAAATCGGATTTAACCATCGGCGAGATGACGGGCTATAAGGACTCGCCCATTCAGGATGTGCCGGAAACAGTGCATGCAACGGGTTAATCCCAATAAAATCAATACCATCCTTTGCATACTCTACCGCAATTGCCTCTAAATCGGCTAAATCACCAATTCCCCAATTTCGCGGTGAACGTAAACTATAAAGCTGAACATTTAAGCCACTGACTTTATTACCATTACTTAATAAGGTTGGCTGATAAATTTTCGCTGGTGCAACCAATAAACAGTAGCGAGCATAATTTGTTATCAAATAGTAATACCCCATCGATAACGGCATAAACTTAATATATTCTCTACTCTGAAAGTCCCAGCTATTTTCAATTTTTTCATTATTTTCATTTAAAAGCTGGTATGGTATTTCATCATCTACAAAATTAAGCTTTTGCCAGTCCAAATATTCTACTGTTTCTGCATTTAACACAAAGACATTTTTAAACTGTCCTACACTATTTTGCTCAGGTTTCAACCACGAAATTAATTGAGATAAGACAGCATCATCAACATCAATTTTCTGTCCTTCCAACGTATAATAGAAAGGCGAAACACCAACAGCACGAGCTTGCTGTTCCAGTTGAGATCTTCTTGAAATGAGTCCATTAGAGGAACCAGAAGTCGATAATTCCACGAGATTCTCCACAAAATACAACAGTATCTCCACGACATACTTCATCATACTGCTACAAGCATCGTTCCTATCAAGCACAAGCAATCGTTTGCTCTGTAGTAAATATGATAAAACGAATAAGTATTTTATACTCTCTTTTTAGTATAAAACCTACTGCAATATGTCAAAGTTATGATCTCGCCCACAATATTTTTGATTTTTTGCTTATTTTTTATGAAAGGGGTTGAAAAGAAGTGAGAATATAAACTCACTTCTTTTCAAGGAATAATGAATGGAATTTCATCAGGAAAGGAGTTTTTTTATTGCCTGCTCTGCCGTCAACACCGTTGCAAATTCACCGTTTAAACTGGCAAGTGCGGTGTCGTGCATTAATTGAGCGGGGAAATTTTCTCCATTAATGCCTCTGCGATTGAAAGTGGCGGTTGCATCAGAAATAAGAAAGACTTCATAACCATAATTACCTGCCATTCTGGTCGTGGTTGACACGCAATGATCGGTAGTTAATCCAACAATCACAAGTTGTTTAATTTTCCGTTGATCTAATTGTTGTTTTAAATCTGTGCCGATAAATGCACTGTTTACCTGCTTTTGAATGATGGTTTCACCCTTTATCGGCGCAGTAATTGCCTTAAATTGATTTCCTGGATGATTAGGCGCTAAACAAGAAGTTGCAATTTGAGAACAGTGTTGTATATGAAAAATCGGGTAACCTCTCTCACGCCAAAGTGTTAATAATTCCCTTGCTTTCTGTTCCGCATCCGGGTTATTTCTTTCATCTCCCCAATAATTCGGAATATCAAAGCCTTGTTGCAAGTCAATTAATAATAGTGCCGGTGCTATTTGCATAGAGGTTCTCCTAATCTGTTTCGATAAAACGCGTTTTAGTATAAGTGTTTCAACTTCAATACTATAGTGTTTTTATACAAAAAATAGACAACTCTGACTAGACTCTCCGCTATTTTCCATTAAAATGCTAACTTTTATTTACTATAAAAGAAGAGAAATAAACTTGAAAAGTCTAAATCATCTTATTAATTCTTCCATTTTAATGGCATATTTAATTTGTTTAGGTTGGTCTATTGCTTATGTCTGTGGTTGGGCTAGAGCATATTATTATGGTTATTCTTGGGAGTTGGTAGAAGTTGGCACTTCAAATATTGCTCGAAGTTTGGGATATGTTGTCTTTTTTTCAATTATTATCACTATTTTCTACTCTTGTGGTATGTATGTTTTGCATTTAGTTAAAAAATATTGTCCACAGGATATTGTACGATCAATAAGGTTATTTATTGTTCTAACAACCGTATTATCTCCAATTGCAGTTGTGTTGTTTCTCTTTATGAAAGAGATAGACTACACCCCAATTATTATTTATCTATTATTGTCTATCCCAACTTCTATCGTTTTTAATAAAACTGTTTCTACTTTTCGACTGCAAGACCTTATACAGATAATCAATAGGCAAAAAATAAATGCTATGCTTGTAATGTCAGCTGTCTATATTTATTTTATTCTTTCTGCCTTTTTGGTTGGATACGTCAGCCTGATGAATCCCCTAAT
>NZ_JPXY01000019.1:0-22310 GCF_000771895.1 Gallibacterium genomosp. 2 | reverse complement strand
ACTATGCCTAATAATTTAAAGGGCTAAGTCGTTGTAATACACGGCTTAGCCCTTTTCTTTAGTATTTTAATTAAGCTTTTTGCTTTTTCTGGTAATCATAGGCTGCTTTAATAAATCCACTAAATAAAGGATGCCCATCGCGTGGCGTTGATGTAAATTCAGGATGGAATTGGCAAGCAACAAACCAAGGATGATTAGGCACTTCAATAATTTCAACCAATTTATTATCTGCTGACCAGCCAGTTACTTTCAATCCGGCTTTTTCAATTTGAGGTAACAATTTGTTATTAACTTCATAACGATGACGATGGCGTTCCTCAATGGTTTCTTTACCATATAATTGACGCGCTAAGCTGCCTTCTACTAGATGACATTTTTGTGCACCAAGTCGCATAGTACCGCCTAAGTCGGATTTATCACTACGCACTTCTACATTACCATCAGCATCTTGCCATTCTGTAATTAATCCAATCACCGGCTGAGGACAGTTTTTATCAAATTCTGAAGAACTTGCATCTTTCATCCCAGCAACGTGGCGTGCATATTCAATAAGGGCAATTTGCATTCCCAAACAAATACCTAAATAAGGAATATTATTTTCACGTGCATATTGTGCGGTTAGAATTTTGCCTTCAATACCACGATAACCAAAGCCACCAGGAACTAAGATCGCATCTAAACCTTTTAATAAATCTGTACCTTTAGATTCAACATCTTGTGAATCAATATATTTGATGTTGACGGTTAAACGATTCTTCAATCCACCGTGTTTTAATGCTTCATTAACGGATTTATAGGCATCAGGCAATTCAGTATATTTTCCAACCATTCCGATAGTGACTTCACCGATTGGATTGGCTTCTTGATAAAGCACATTTTCCCATTCAGATAGATCCGCTTCCGGGCAATCAAGATGGAAACGTTGGCAGATAAATTCGTCCAGTCCTTGAGATTTTAGTAATGCAGGAATTTGATAAATAGAATTAACATCTTTTAATGAAATAACTGCTTTTTCCGGCACGTTACAGAACAGTGCAATTTTTGCGCGCTCATTTGGTGGGATAATGCGATCGGAACGACAAATCAATACATCAGGTTGAATACCGATAGATAATAACTCTTTCACCGAATGTTGGGTCGGCTTAGTTTTCACTTCGCCGGCAGTTGCAATATAAGGCACTAAAGTGAGATGCATAAATAGGGTTCTTTCACGTCCTACCTGCACTGCAAGTTGGCGTAACGCTTCCAAAAATGGAAGTGATTCGATATCACCCACTGTTCCACCGACTTCAACAATAACAACATCGTGACCGGCAGCACCCTCAATCACTTTTGCTTTGATCTCATTGGTAATATGAGGAATAACCTGAATTGTTGCGCCAAGGTAATCGCCACGGCGTTCTTTACGCAATACTTCGGAATAGATCTTTCCGGTCGTAAAGTTATTACGTTTGGTCATTTTAGTACGGATAAAACGCTCATAATGCCCGAGGTCGAGATCCGTTTCTGCGCCGTCTTGAGTAACAAACACTTCACCGTGTTGAGTTGGGCTCATTGTACCCGGGTCAACGTTAATGTAAGGATCTAATTTCATCATTGTAACGTTCAAGCCGCGCGCTTCTAAAATTGCTGCAAGAGATGCCGCCGCAATGCCTTTCCCTAAAGAAGAAACAACACCGCCTGTGACAAAAATATAATTTGTTGCCATTGTTTTATGCCTATTAATTTAAATGTGGATGGAATATAAAGAGATACCTGAGTATCAAGACGGGATGATAGTTTACAGGATTTAGCAAACTAACTCAATCTAAGATTTGAGATCGCCATTGGGCGATCTCATCCTAAATTATAAGGTTATCTGTTGATCTTTGTTATAAAGAGAACGATAACCGAAATAAAGCGAACCAAAAACGGATAAGCAAACGGCAGTACAGATCGCAATCATAATAGAGATTTGGTACAGAATAGCCGTGTTCGGCAATGTACCGGAAAGAATTTGACCGGTCATCAAACCGGGTAAAGCGACAATCCCCATCCCGACCATTGAATTTAATGTCGGTAATAATGCGCTTTCCAGTGCTTGATTGACAAAAGGTGTTAATATTTTTTGTGGCGTTACCCCAAAATTGAGCAACGCCTCAATGCGGGATCGTTCACTTTGCAAACTTTCACGAAATGTTTTAACGCCAAGATTCACGCCGGTCATTGCATTTCCCATAATCATTCCGCTTAAAGGAATAACATATTGAGGATGAAAGAAATCTTCTTTGACGACAACGAGAATAAAAAACGCCAATACGGCAAGCCCAGAAAAAGAAATCGAACCGATAATGGCGAGTTTAAAGCGGTGATTTAAATTAGGATTTTTTGAGAGCACCCGGTGTACGGCAAAAATAATCATCGCCAGTAGATAAAGAATTGTGAAAATCGGATGTGGATTTTGGAAAATATAAGTGAGAACAAAACCGGCAATGATGAGCTGTAATGTCATTCTAATGCTGGCGACAAACAGAAGTTTAGACTGGTTAATTTCGCACTTTTTCATAATAAAAAGCACAATCAATAGTAGAAGATAAACCAGACAAAAATTAAAAAGCTGAATTTCGGCAATATTGTTCATAGTCAATTCCTAGTGAAAATAAATAATTTGATCAGCATATTTTTCGGTTAAATTCTGATCGTGGCTGATCATAATTAACGTCATTTTCGGCAAACAAAATGATTTAAGATTATCCATAATTTGCGCAGCAACCTTTGCATCCAGAGCGGAAGTTGGTTCATCCAACATTAAAATATTAGGTGAAAAACTAAGCGCAATCGCAATAAATACCCGCTGTTTTTCGCCGCCGGAAAGTTGATTGACAGAGTGATCCAGGGAGAACGGAACGCAACAAAGATCCAAATAGGATTGTAATTGTTGTTTATCCGGTAAGGTATGTTCTCTATAGCGATGATATTGTTGGAAATTTTCCAGAATAGTGCCATCAAACAGATATAATTGCTGTGAGGCGAGTAAAATTTCGTGGCGTAGTTTAATTTTATCAAATTGTTGTATATCTTTGTTTTGATATAAAATTTTCCCTTGTGTCAGTGGCAGTGTTGCGTTAAAAAGGTGAAGCAGTGTGCTTTTACCGCATCCACTCGGCCCTTGAAAAAAAGTTGCTTTACCTTGCTCAATATAAATATTGGGGTAATGAATCCTGTTTTGAAAAACAACGTTTTCAGCGGATAAAATAATCGACATAGAAATTCCTTTTGTAACACTTATTATTAGGAGCAATGCTTATGAATTTTCAACAGATTTTGCAAACTTTGCCATCTATCGAAGGCATTCAACAAATTAATATTATAAATTCACAAGGAGACATTGTGCATTCTATTCCTGCAATTTCTGGAAAATTAGGATCTTTACGGGTATATCACGCATTAGCGCAGCAGTATCAAGGGAAATTAGATAAAAACAGCGCACAACAAGGAATAATCTGGTTTGCGGAACATTATCAGGATGCACTCGAAAATCCGGGAAAACACCCTAATATTGATTTGCTGTTAGCCGTGATTGCCGATGATAAACATTGGCAAATTGCAGTGTTAAGATAACTATTTCCTCAATTTAATGGTGTTAATGGCGTGATCTTCGCCTTTGATTAAAATCAGGCTTGCCCGCTCACGTGTTGGCAGAATATTTTCGTGCAGATTAACGCCATTAATGCTGTCCCAAATAGTTGAGGCAATTTCTATTGCTTCAGGTTCAGAAAGTTTGGCATAGCTGTGGAAATAGGAACTTGGATTGGCAAATGCACCTTTGCGGAATTTAAGAAAACGTTTGATATACCAGTTTTTTAACAAAGCCTCTTCCGCATCAACGAAAATAGAGAAATCGACAAAATCGGAAACGAATAAATTATGTGCTTTGTGGCTACGTTGCAGCACATTTAAACCCTCAATAATTAGAATATCCGGTTGATTAATTTCCGTATATTGATCGGGAATAATGTCATAAATCAGGTGAGAATAAACCGGCGCTTTTACACTTTCTTTGCCGGATTTAATATCCGACACGAACTGGATTAATGCCTGCGTGTCATAAGAAACCGGAAATCCTTTTTTGCTTAATAGATCCAACTGTTTCAGTTTTTCCAAAGGAAATAAGAAACCATCGGTGGTAATTAAATCCACTTTTCTTCCCGGCTCGGTTAAAAGTGCTTGCAGAATACGGGCGGTGGTGCTTTTCCCGACCGCAACGCTGCCGGCAATGCTGATAATATAAGGCACTTTCGGCTTTTTAATGCCAAGAAATCGTTCGATAACGGCGTGGCGTTGTAAATTTTCATCAATATAATAATTTAATAAACGCACTAACGGCAGATAGATAGAACGAACCTCATTTAATGAAAGTTCCTCATTAAAACTAAGGAGTGGCTTTAAATCCTGTTCCGTTAAAGATAAAGGAAAAGAGTTTCTTAATGCAGCCCATTGTTCGCGTTCAAATACTAAAAACGGTGAAAAATCATTAGTATTGTGGTTGTTCACAATATCCTTCTTATTTGATGAAAATAACAAAAAACGGTGGAATGTATGTTATAGAAAGCGAACGAAAAAGGCAAAGTGAATATTTGTAATAGCTAATCATCACTAAATTAAAAAAGGATTAAACCGACATATGAGCAGATTTAATCCTTTATTTTTTAATAGTTTAATTTTATTTAAACCGATTTAAAGCCAGAAAACATAAGCAAAAGTGGCGATAAGGAATACACAGAAAATATTGAGGATAATTCCTGCTTTCACCATCTCTTGTTGTTTAATTTGTCCTGAACCGAAAACAATGGCATTCGGTGGAGTGGCTACCGGTAGCATAAAGGCACAGGATGCACCCAAGCCGATAATTAAAGCAAGACCGATTGCCGGCATTCCCAACGCTTCAGCAATGGAGATAAAAATCGGTACTAACAATGCGGCACTGGCAGTGTTGGAAGTAAATTCCGTTAAGAAAATAATGAAAGCGGCGACAACTAAACCGATGATGTAGAAATGGCCGCCTTGAATTAAAAAGACGATGCCGTCCGCCATCACTTTGCTTGCACCGGAATCTTTCAATACGGCACTTAATGTTAAACCGCCGCCGAAAAGCATTAATACGCCCCATTCGGTGTTATCTTGAATTTGCTTCCAATTCGCTACACCGGTGATGCAGATGAGAACCGCCGCTAACAATGCCACAAAACTGTCGAAGCTGGCGATTTTTCCGGATAAGCCGAGCAATGATGCCAACATCGGATTCACACTGCTGCTGAAAATCCAGCATAATGCAATAAAGACGAAAATGGCTAAAGTGATGATGCGAGGGCGATCAATTTCAATCTGCTCAAATTCAAATTTGAATGACTTTTCAAATTTTGGTCGGAATACCAAATACAAGGCGGCAATCATTACCGGCATTAATAAAATCATTATCGGTAAGCCGTATCCTAGCCATTGTGAAAAGTTGAGGTGTAATTGAGAGGCAACAATCGCATTTGGTGGGCTGCCGACTAATGTGCCCATTCCACCGATACTGGCACTGTAAGCAATCCCTAATAAGACAAATACATAAGTATTGTGCTGTTTCTGTTGATCAAGGTTGGATAAAATCCCCATTGCCAACGGTAACATCATTGCGGCGGTGGCGGTGTTACTCATCCACATGGATAAAAATGCGGTGACCACAAACAGGTAAATGACCGCGACCAATAAATTACCACCGGCAAGTGACATAATTTTATTGGCGATAAAACGATCCAGTTTTTGGATGTGCAGTGCCGTTGCCAAGGCAAAACCACCAAAGAATAGAAAAATGGTCGGATCCGCAAATGCTACCAACGCTTTTTTGGTGTCAGTCAATCCCATTGCAATGGCTAAAATCGGAATTAACAGCGCCGTTACCGTTACATTTAATGCCTCCGTCAACCATAAAATACCGACAAAGACCAACAAGGTTAAGCCTTTATTGACCTGCGGTTCAAACGGCAGACTAAATAGCAAAATTAATGAGATCAGAATATCTACGCCCAGGATTAGGCTTGATTTACTCCAAACGGTCGGAGATTTGTTGTTTGTCATAATGTACCCTCCTTTACTTTATGATCATTATTTCATTCCAATATAGCAGATAGTCATCCCTTCGTCAGAATACAAGTCCGGAATTGTGAGCGAGTGAACAACTTTTCTGTTAGTTGTGTTTTTTCTGTTTATTTTTCTATCAGAAAATGGCGAATTTTTATCTCTTTCTCATTTTTTACAAAATCGCTGCGCTGTTTTTGAAATTAATTTCATCAAAATGGGCTCAAAAATGTGATCTCGCTTACAAATTTGTTCTTTTTCAATCAAATTGTGATTTTTTATTTTCTTTTTGAGTTAAAATAAAGCTAAATTTTCGTATTGGAATAATTTATTGTGTGTTGGGGGCTTCAAAAATGACAAATCAGCAAGTAAATACGACCTCTCCGCAATGGGAAACCGATGTCATCATCATTGGCGGCGGAGCAACCGGCGCAGGTATTGCGCGTGATTGTTCGTTACGGGGACTTCGCAGTATTTTATTGGAACGTCGTGATATTGCGACCGGTGCCACCGGGCGTAACCACGGTTTATTGCATAGCGGTGCGAGATACGCCGTCAATGATCACGAATCTGCAGAAGAGTGTATTAAAGAAAATATGATCTTGAAGCAGATTGCGCGTCATTGTGTGGAAGATACCAAAGGATTGTTTATTACCTTACCGGAAGATGATCTCAATTATCAAAAAACATTTATTGAGAGTTGTCAAAAAGCGGGCATTGAGGCGGTTCAGATCGAGCCGGATTTAGCAAAACGGTTGGAGCCGTCAGTGAATCCGTCTTTAGTCGGTGCCGTGGTGGTGCCGGACGGTACTGTCGATCCGTTCCGTTTGACAGCGGCAAATATGTTGGATGCGAAAGAGAACGGCGCGACCATTTTAACCTATCACGAAGTGACAAAATTAATTCGTGAGGGTGATCGTGTCATCGGTGTGGAAGCCTTTGATCATAAACGTAAAATGAGCGTGAAAGTGTATGCCAAAATCGTGGTAAATGCCGGTGGTATTTGGGGGCAAGGTATTGCTGAATATGCTGATTTGAAGATTAAAATGTTCCCGGCGAAAGGTTCGCTATTAATTATGGGGCATCGTATTAATAATTTAGTGATTAATCGTTGTCGTAAACCGGCGAATGCCGATATTTTGGTGCCGGGCGATACCATTTGCGTTATCGGTACAACTTCCGACCGTATTCCGTACGATCAAATTGATAATATGATTGTGACACCACAAGAAGTGGATGTTCTGTTTACCGAAGGCGAAAAATTGGCACCGGCATTGCGTCATACTCGCGTGTTGCGTGCTTATGCCGGTGTGCGTCCGTTGGTGGCGAGTGATGATGATCCGTCAGGACGTAATGTTAGCCGTGGTATTGTGTTGTTGGATCACGAAACACGGGACGGCTTGAAAGGATTTATTACCATTACCGGCGGTAAATTGATGACTTACCGTTTAATGGCAGAATGGGCGACCGATTTAATTTGTAAGAAATTAAATCATCAAGCGGAATGTAAAACCGCAAAACAACCGCTACCGGGCTCGCAAGAAACCGCGACAGAAACCCATCAACGTATTATTTCCATTCCGAACCCGATTCGTGTTTCTGCGATTTATCGTCACGGTGCCAGAGCAGATCGCCTGTTGGCGGAACAACGCCTGGATCGCAGTTTAGTGTGCGAATGTGAAATGGTGACTGCCGGTGAAGTGCGTTATGCCGTAGAAGAGTTGGATGTGAATAATTTAGTCGATTTACGTCGTCGTACTCGTGTCGGTATGGGAACGTGTCAAGGCGAACTTTGTGCTTGCCGTGCAGCCGGTTTAATGAGTCGTTTTAATGTCATTTCCGCCCGGCGTTCAACCACTCAACTTTCTTCTTTCTTGGAAGAGCGTTGGCGTGGCATTGAGCCGATTGCTTGGGGCGATGCGATTCGTGAGGCGGAATTCAGTAGTTGGATCTATTACAGCTTGCTCGGATTAAAACAGGTGAATACTCAATCAACAGACGAGGGGACAGACGCAAATGAATTTTGATACTCTGATTATTGGCGGTGGTTTGGCTGGATTACTTTGCGGTATCAAATTACAACAACAAGGACAGCATTGTGCCATCGTAACAACCGGACAAAGTGCCATTGATTTTTCTTCCGGCTCTTTAGATTTATTAAGTTTTTGTGCTGAACAAGAAGTGAATGTGTTGGCGCAAGGATTAGCCGACCTTGCGCAATCTGCACCGCAACATCCTTATAATTTAATCGGTGCGGAAAAGGTGTTGCATTATGCGCAAGATTTTCAACGGTTGGCACAACAATTAAAACTCAATTTACAGGGTGAACAGGCAAAGAATCATTATCGTGTTACGCCATTGGGATCATTGCAACCGGCGTGGTTATCGCCGAATAGCGTACCGACTTTGGCAATGGAGGATCAGGCATTTTCCTATCGTTCATTGATGATTCTTGGTATTGAAGGCTATCACGATTTCCAACCGCATTTGGTGGCGGCAAATTTGAAGGCACTGCCGCAATTTGCCGATTGCGACATTCAGCACGGTTTTTTACATATTCCGGAATTGGATCATTTACGCACTAATGCGCGTGAATTCCGAAGTGTCAATATTTCACAGGCGTTGGAACATAAGTTAAATTTCCAACAGTTAGTACAGGAAATTAAAAATGCTGTCGGTAGTGCAGAAGCAGTTTTTTTACCAGCTTGTTTTGGCATTGATGACGACAACTTGTTTGAACAACTCAGACAGGCGACTGGTTTGCCACTATTTGAATTACCAACCTTACCGCCTTCATTGTTAGGCTTACGTCAACATTATAAATTACGCCGTGAATTCCAACGTTTAGGCGGCGTGTTAATGAATGGCGATACCGCATTGCGAGGCGAATTTGAAAATGGATGTGTCAGTAAAATTTATACCGCATTGAACGAAGAAATTGCACTGACTGCAAAGCATTATATTTTAGCGAGCGGAAGTTTCTTTAGTAACGGCTTGGTTGCTCACTTTGAAAAAATTATTGAACCGGTGTTTGAATCGGATCTGATCGCAGATAGCGATCGCTTGCAATGGACTGCACACCGGTTCGCCGATCCGCAACCGTATCAATATTATGGCGTGAAAATTAATGCGCATTGCCAAGTAGAGAAATCGGGGCAAATTGTGCCGAATTTATTTGCGGTAGGTGCGGTTATCGGTGGTTTCAGCGGCTTAAATGATGGTTGCGGTTCAGGTGTTTCGATCGTCACTGCTTTTAATGTTGCTGATTATATTTTGGCGGGAGGTCAACAATGAATTTACAACAATTAATTGCACAAGCTGAACAGACTCATCAACAACCTTATCAAGATTCCAGTTTTGAAAGTTGTATTAAATGCACCGCTTGTACTGCCGTCTGCCCGGTTTCGCGGAATAATCCGTTTTATCCCGGCCCTAAACAGGCAGGCCCGGATGGCGAACGTTTACGTTTGAAAAATCCATTGCTTTATGATGAAGCTTTAAAATATTGCACTAACTGTAAACGTTGTGAAATTGCCTGCCCGTCAGGGGTGAAAATTGGCGATATTATCGTGCGTGCGCGTGATCATTACGGTAAAGGAAAAGGCAAATCAAAAATTCAAAAATTGAGAGATGCCATTTTGAGTAATACCGATTTAATGGGCACATTGAATACGCCATTTGCACCGGTGGTTAATACTATTACTGGTTTGAAAGCAACACGTTTCTTATTAGATAAGACCTTAAAAGTGGATCATCGTCGTAGTTTACCAAAATACTCTTTTGGTAGTTTCCGTAATTGGTACAAAAAAAATGCGGCACAACGCCAAGATTTATATAAAGATAAAGTGGCGTATTATCACGGTTGTTATGTTAATTACAATAATCCTGAATTGGGTAAAGAGCTGATCAAAGTCTTCAATGCGATGGATATTGGCGTGGTGTTATTGGAAAAAGAGAAATGTTGTGGTTTGCCATTAATGGTCAACGGCTTTCCGCAACAGGCAACGCGTCAAGCGGATTTCAATATTCAACAGTTGGAAAAAGTGATTGAAGGGCAAAAATTGGATGTGGTCGGCACGTCATCAAGCTGTACTCTCACTTTGAAAGATGAATATGAGCATATTCTTGGACGAGATAACAGCAAAGTGAAGGATCACATTAATTTGGTAACACGTTATATCTACAAATTATTGGAAAGCGGTGAAAAAACCTTGCCATTGAAACCATTGCCGTTGCGAGTGGCATATCATACCGCCTGCCATATGGAAAAAGCGGGTTGGGTGCCTTACACTATTGAATTAATTAGAAAGATTCCGGGTTTGGAATTGGTAATGCTTAATTCTCAATGTTGCGGTATTGCCGGAACTTATGGTTTCAAATCCGAAAATTATGAAACCGCACAGGCGATTGGTAATCCACTGTTTGAGCAGATCGAAGCCGGTAATTTTGATTATGTCATTACCGATTGCGAAACTTGTAAATGGCAGATTGATATGTCAACCAGCCGCACTTGCTTACATCCGATAACTTTGTTGGCGATGGCATTGGCATAAAATTGAGGGCTGAAATAGATTAACAAATTTAATTTATTTCAGTCCCATTTTTATTAACCCTTTACTACTGGATAAAACGGCTTTCCCCAATCCATTTCATTATGATTTTTCATCATAATTTCTAGCATAACAGGTAAAAATAAAGAAAGAATATTACACCCTGTTTTTAGTTGCTCGCGATTTACTGAGCTATTAAAAGTCGCCCCACCGTGTATAATTTGATTTCTCAATGTATAGAGCCGTCTAAATAAGACATCTAAAATACGATCAATATTTTGATTTTCTAAGGCAGAAAATAATTTTTCGCGTTCTTTCATCTCAGCTATCAAATATTCGTTTTCACTTATTTTCCCATTATGAAAATCCCAAAAAGGCTGAAAGATAAATTTATTATCTGCTAATAAGCGAATAGATTGAGAAAAATTTTTCCAAACAAGATCATAAATCACTTTATTTTCATCTAAACCACAAATACGCAATAAAAACTCATTTAAATTTAACCGCTCTGTATTTTCTAAATTTTTAATTTCTTTTGCATATGCCGCATTAAAGGCAATCCACAGATAAATAAATTGACTATCTAACTCATCCGTTTCCTCCGCTTTTTTCAACCAACTCAAAGAGCGGTGAATTCTTAGCTTGAAATTATCGGAGTAATTGAGGTGATCGCGGTTTTGTTTGAAAAATAGGATAAGTGTTTCTGAACTTTTTTTCATACTATTATACTACCTGATAAATAGGGAGGAACCCCTCCCTTTAATTTTTAGTCAAAAATAGAATCCCACAACTTACCTAGTGCTTTAGCAATAGGTCTAGCTACTTTTGATACAAACATTTTAGTATTGGTTGCAAATCTCCCAATGATTGGTATATCCTCCAAAACTTCAGCAGTTTTTTCTATAGTATCAAAAATTGTATCAATAGTACTATCTTCAAAACCCTTTTTGGCTTCTTGCCTTGCTGTCTCAGTCCTATTTTTCTTATCTACACTAGCATAGAATCCACTCTTGGCTTTATTTGGCATACTAGTAATAATTTTTGTAGTTAGATTATCTAGTCCATAAGTTTCGAATATATCTTTATCTTCAATATAATCACATACAATAGGAAATATGCTATTCTCATTTAAAGAAAAATCATCTGCTATACGCTGAACATTAGCTTCTATATTGTTTTTTTGTTTCCGGGAAGGAATATACAATTTATAATCGAACTCCCTTGATGGATTAGTTTTATCTATCTGAGATAAAACAAAGACAATCTGATTTTTTGGATATCTAAAATCATTAATCATTTTATTATAAAATAATTGATCTGCTTGGTTTGCTCTATTATCAATTTTTATTATCCATAATACAATGTCTAAACTTTTTAACTCTTTTTCATATAAATCTTGATATTCTTTATCGTAGTGCTCATTTTCTGCGATACCGGGCAAATCAACAAACGTTAGCTTGTAATAGTTAAATGCGGAATCCAATATTGAACAAGAGGTAAAATTTCTAATTGGCTGATATTTTGTGCTGAAAGTAATAATTCACCACTTTCTAATTTGTGTAACAGCTTTTGGTTAGGTAATAAATTTCTGCGTAAGAAAAAAGGTGCGGCAAAAGCAGAAACTTGAACCACCACTTCCGGCATTACATTTCCATGTGATAATGAATCGCTATTTTTAATATTTTCGATAAATTTTTGATTAGGAATAAATGTTTCAGATAAAACCTTTAATTGTGAAATTTGAGTAAAGCAGAATGTTTTTTGTTTGTCATTTTGATTTTTATCTGTACCAATAAGATACCAAATTCCATTTTTATTAGTTAATAAATAAGGTTCGAGTTGATAAAATGTTGAATATTCACTATTTATTTTTTTATATTTAAATGAAATTAGTTTATTTTGCTGAATGGCTAATTGAAGCTCGTTGAATTGTTCTTTTAAATGGCTGATATTTTCATATTGAACGCCTTTCACTTGCACGGATTGTGTGAGCTTTTCCTGATAAAACACTTTATCAATCTCTGGGAATAAATTAGAAATACTGGCAAAAAGGGCAAAGCGTTGGATATCTTCTTCGGTCAGAATATCTAATTTTTGGCGATCTAATCGATAGAATCTAGGCCCCAATTCATCCCAAGGTAAAAAATTAAGGCGCTCTTTTATATCTCTTTGGATCGTCCTTATAGATACATTAAATTCATCTGCAAGTTCATTAACATCAATACGTTTACCTTTGTTAAGTTCGACTAAAATAAAACTAAGTCGCTGGGCAAGCTGTGTGCTTTTCATTTTATTTATTTCCCTTGAAGAATTATTGATGTTCTTATTCTATGGCAATAAACAGAAAATTCGGCGACAGGTTGTGTCGGGATGAAAAAAACTTCTTACTTTTTTCATATTAGACTTTTTACATCTAATCTAAGTATGCTCTGCTATTTATGAAAAGAAGTCAAGACCTATTATTTCTCCTTTAATAGTAAGGAGTTAGCTATGTTGGGCAAAAGTGAACAATTATTACGAACAATTGGACAAGCAATTGCAAAATATCGGCGAGCAGTAGGGATGACGCAAGCAGAATTAGCCGAAAAATTAGATATTAGCAATGATGCGGTATCAAGAATGGAGCGTGGAAAATCAGTTCCTTCTGTATTAAGGCTATTGGAATTGTCAGAGATTTTTCACTGTGAAGTCGCGGATTTAGTTACCCTCAGTAGTAATCGCTCAATGGATCAGGCTAGAAAATTAGAACTCTTATTTATTGGATTAGACGGTTATGAGCGTGCAGAACTGATTAATATTATTGAACGAATGCTAAATTGGAAACAGCATAGGGAAGATTAATTTATGACAAAGTTATCGCTATCTTTTGTTGGAATTGTATAGGCTATGAGTTGTTAAAGCGTGTAGATTCTTTATAATCAGTAACAGCTTGCCTAACAAAGGATAATGGTATGAGTTTAGATTTAACCGAAATTCGTCAAAAAATTACTCAACTTGATCGCGAGATTTTGCGTTTATTGGCTGAACGTCATCAAGTTGCTTATGATGTGGTCAGAAGCAAAGAGATCACGAAAAAACCGTTGCGTGATATTGAGCGTGAACAGCAGCTGTTGGATGCGTTAATTCGTTATGCGGATAGCCAAAATTATCAATTAAATCCGCAATATATCACAGAAGTTTTCCAAAAAATTATTGAAGATTCAGTGTTGACTCAACAGGCGTATTTGCAGAATAAATTGAATCAGCAACGCAATAATCAAATTCATATCGCTTTTTTAGGAATGTTGGGATCTTACTCTAATTTGGCTGCACGTCAGTATGCTGAGCGTTATCAAAAAGAGTTGATAGAGTTAAGTTGTGAATCTTTTCGTCAAGTGTTCACAGTGGTAGAAGATGGCAAAGCGGATTATGGGGTCTTGCCGCTAGAAAACACTACATCTGGATCTATTAATGATGTGTATGATTTATTGCAACATACCGATTTGCATTTGGTCGGTGAATTGACTTATCCGATTCAACATTGTGTATTGATCTCAACACCAACTGATTTGGCGCAGATTGATACTTTGTATAGCCATCCACAAGTGATTCAGCAATGCAGTCAATTTATCAATTCGTTGCAGGGCGTACACGTTAAATATTGCGAAAGTTCTTCGCATGCGATGCAATTGGTTGCGAAAATTAATCGTGCGAATGTAGCAGCGTTGGGTAATGCGGAAGGTGGTAAACTTTATGGTTTGCAAGTGTTGCAAGATGGCATAGCAAATCAAATCAATAACATTACTCGTTTTATTGTGATCAGCAAAAAGCCAGTGGAAGTTTCTCCTCAAGTTAATGCAAAAACCTTGCTGTTAATATCGACAACACAGCAGGCAGGTGCATTGGTAGATGCGTTACTGGTGTTTAAGAAACATCAAATCATTATGACTAAATTAGAATCTCGTCCGATTTATGGCAAACCTTGGGAGGAGATGTTTTACGTGGAAATTGAAGCGAATTTACATCAGGAAAGTACACAACAGGCATTAGAGGAATTAAAAACATACTGTAGTTTTGTCAAAGTGTTGGGCTGTTACCCAAGTAATATTGTAAAACCGGCGTGAGGAAGTATGATGCTGAGTTTGATTGTAGCGATGACAAAAAATCGGGTCATTGGACGAGATAATCAAATGCCTTGGCATTTGCCGGCAGATTTAGCGTGGTTTAAAAAAAATACGTTGGGTAAGCCGGTGATTATGGGGCGGAAAACATTCCAATCAATAGGCAGAGCATTGCCGAATCGCAAAAATATCGTGTTATCCCGACAAGGTTTTCAAGCGGATGGTATTGAAGTTGTTTCAGATTTATCTCAAGCATTAGCATTAATAAAGGGTGAGAATGAAGTAATGATTATTGGTGGTGGACATCTTTTTGCTGAAACATTGCCGATAGCAGATCGTCTTTATTTAACAGAGATTGATGCAGAATTGCAAGGTGATACTTTTTTCCCTGAGATTGATCCGATGGTGTGGAAAACAAATTTTATTGAAACACGAGCAGTAGATGATAAAAATAGTTATGCGTTAACTTTTAAAATTTTAGAACGGATGTAGAAAGAATAAACAGAATCGAGAAATAAGGTGCAAATTCAGCGCCTTATTTTTTGGATTTAAACTCTTGTTTAGGTAACAAAAAGTAGTCGCCATAAGAAAATACCGAGTAGGGTAAAAGCAAGGCAACCTAATAAATGTAGGCAGATAACAACGATTGCGGTTAAGTGTTGTTGCCCTAAAAAAATGGCGATAACTTCACCGGAAAAGGAAGAAAATGTGGTTAAACTACCAAGAAAACCGGTAATAAAAAAGAGTCGCCATTCGCTGCTAATCATTGGAAAACTAAGCAATGCGCCGCTGACAATTCCCATTAAAAAACAGCCTAAATAGTTAGCAATTAAGGTACCAAATGCGAACTGATGAAAAATAGGATTAAGCAAATTGCTTAATCCCCAGCGGGAACAAGCTCCTAGTGCAGCGCCGATAGAAATATAAAACAGTTGTAACATATTAAATAATTCCAAAGGTAGCGCGCAGATAGCTCGCTACCGCCTCGTGGGCGTGATGCCCGATAATCTCTAGTTGTGGCAAGGCGTGGATCAATGCAGGATTGGCATTTTGCATAATGCAACCTTTGCCAACAAAATCTAACATTGTTTCGTCATTCATTCCGTCACCGAAAGCGATACAGGCGCTATTGTTGTAGTGGTAATCGTGTAATACTTTTCTAAGGGCGTTTCCTTTGCTTACTCCTTTGTTCATAATTTCAAGGCAGTTGAGTGAGGCGTAAACGATCTCCGTACAATTACCGTAAGTTTGACGAAGATGTTGTTCTAATTCGAGCAAATCCTGCTGACAACGTGCAATAAAAAAGACTTTTTCGGTGCCTTGTGCATCGTGATGACGAAAATCGACAACTTGATAGCCGAAGCCGGAATCTTGATGATATTTTGCCATTTGTGGCACTTCGCGATCGATGAACCAACCGCTGTCCTGATAGGAGTTGACAAAAATTTTATTTTTATCGAACGGAACATTCATTATTTCCAAAGCAAGATCGGTCGGCAAATCATTTTTATAAAGTAATCGACCGCTGAGATCGTGAATTCTCGCGCCATTTGAGGTGATCATTCGGATATTTTCAATGCCTATTTTCGCAACAATCGAAAACACATCTTCGTGTTTTCTGCCGGTGGCGACCACAATATCTACCTGTTTTTGTTCCAATTTTCTTAAGGTATCAATGGTGAAATCACCGACCACGTGCTGACCGTTTAAAAGTGTACCATCCAAATCTGACGCAACTAATTGAAAAGGAAGTAAACTGCGCATAAAACCCCTTATCTGCAAAATAAAAAATAGTAGCAATAAATTTTAATGAGGCTATATGTTAACAAAAAACCGATGTGGCGGTTGATTTTTTGATCATCATAAAAATTAAAAATTTTTTAATAAAACTATTTGATTCCGATAAAAAATGTGGTATCAATAAAGACGCTCAAAAGCACACAACATACATACTTAGACCCACATTGGATATTGAAACTATGAATTCTGTTCGTTTTATTGGCATTATTATTAACCTCGTGGTGATTAGCATCACGAGGTGAGTGGTACAGCTGATAAAACTTTCAATATAAGATTTTAGGTCAGATGAACCCTCGCCTCAGCAGTAGGCGAGGGTTTTTTATCGTTTTAAGGAAATAAAAATGAATGGTGCAAGATTTATCACAGAAAGTTTAAAAGCACACGGAGTGACAACAATTTTTGGTTATCCTGGCGGTGCAATTATGCCGGTTTATGATGCGATTTATGATTCAGGTTTGGATCATCTGCTCTGTCGTAATGAGCAGGGAGCAGCAATGGCAGCGATAGGTTATGCTCGTGCCAGTGGTAAAGTTGGTGTTTGTATTGCTACTTCCGGTCCGGGCGCAACTAATTTAGTTACCGGTTTAGGTGATGCTATGATGGACTCTATTCCGGTGGTTGCGATCACAGGACAAGTTGCTTCACCGTTTATCGGCACGGATGCTTTCCAGGAAGCGGATGTTTTAGGTTTATCATTGGCTTGTACGAAACATAGTTTTATCGTGCAGAGTATCGATGAATTACCGGAAGTAATGGCTGAAGCGTTCCAAATAGCACAAAATGGTAGACCGGGGCCAGTATTAATTGATGTGCCGAAAGATGTACAGTTTGCCAAAATAGAGCGCCAACCTCTTGTTTATCCTATCCCAAAACCTTCTTCAATTGAGTCTTCTTTATTAGAACAAGCAAAAACATTATTACAACAGGCAAAACGTCCAGTACTTTATGTTGGTGGTGGGGTTGGAATGGCTGATGCCGTAGCGGAATTACGTCATTTTGTAGAGATTACACAAATGCCGAGTTTTTCTACTATTAAGGGATTAGGCGCATTGCCAGCAGATAATCCCTATTATATGGGAATGATTGGAATGCACGGCACAAAAGCGGCGAATTATGCGGCACAGGAGAGCGATCTTTTATTAGTGCTTGGAGCTAGATTTGACGACAGAGTAACCGGTAAATTGGATAGTTTTGCCCCGCAAGCGAAAGTTATTCACGTTGATGCCGATATTGCGGAGATCAATAAATTACGTCGTGCTGATGTGGCAATTCGTGGAGATATGAAACAACTGCTACAACAGTTGGCAATGCCGTTACAAATTGATGCTTGGCGTGATGATGTACTTCGTTTAAAACAGCAATATGATTTTACTTATGCAGAAAATAGCGGTGATACGCTGATCAATCCTTGGTGGTTATTACATACGTTATCTAAAAAACGTAAGAAAAACAGTGTAATTGCTACCGATGTTGGGCAGCATCAAATGTGGTCGGCTCAACATATGCAACATTTTGATCCGAAAAATTATTTAACGTCTGCTGGCTTTGGCACAATGGGCTTCGGTTTGCCAGCAGCAGTTGGTGCGCAAAAGGCTCGTCCCCAAGATCAGGTGATATTAATTACTGGTGATGGTTCGTTTATGATGAATATCCAAGAGTTGGGTTCAATCAAACGCGGTAAATTACCAGTTAAGATCCTGTTGTTGGATAATCAACGTTTAGGAATGGTACGTCAGTGGCAAACACTCTTTTTCCGAGGTCGTCATAGTGAAACTATTTTAGAGGATAACCCTGATTTCTTAATGTTAGCGAGGGCATTTGATATCCCCGGTGAAAGTATTGAAAAAGGCAGTGAAGTCAATGCCGCATTGGATCGGCTCTTAAATGCTGAAGGTCCTTATTTATTACACGTTTGCATTCACGAAAATGAAAATGTGTGGCCGTTAGTACCACCAGGTGCAAAAAATGATGAAATGTTGGAAGATATTGGGGTGTAAGATGAAAAATTATCAAATCAGCATTACTGCACAGTGGCGACCTGAAACTTTGGAACGGATTTTACGCGTGGTTAGACATCGTGGCTTTGTTGCCGTTGATTTACAGAGTCACCTTGAAAATCAACAAATTAAAATAGCACTGACATTACAAAGTGAGAGAGAGTTGTCATTATTGACTAATCAATTAATAAAATTATATGGCGTGACTGATGTAACTATTGTCGGTAACGAACATTAAATTACAGGAGAGATTATTATGCCTAAATTACGTTCAGCGACCAGCACACAAGGTCGTAATATGGCGGGAGCGCGTGCATTATGGCGCGCAACCGGTGTGAAAGATAATGACTTTGGTAAACCGATAATTGCTGTGGTTAACTCATTTACACAATTTGTACCGGGACACGTGCATTTGAAAGATCTTGGTCAAATGGTTGCAAAGCAGATTGAAGAGGCAGGCGGTATTGCCAAAGAGTTTAATACAATCGCTGTAGATGATGGTATTGCGATGGGGCATAGTGGGATGTTGTATTCGTTGCCATCACGTGAATTAATAGCCGATTCGGTAGAATATATGGTAAATGCACACTGTGCTGATGCAATGGTTTGTATTTCAAATTGCGATAAAATCACTCCGGGAATGTTGATGGCTGCATTACGTTTAAATATTCCGACCATTTTTGTTTCTGGTGGGCCGATGGAAGCAGGGAAAACCAAACTTTCTGATCAATTAATCCGTTTGGACTTGGTAGATGCAATGATTCAAAGTGCTAATCCGGATGTTACCGATCAGGATGTGGAAGTGATAGAACGTTCCGCTTGTCCTACTTGCGGTTCTTGTTCAGGAATGTTTACTGCCAACTCAATGAACTGTTTAACGGAAGCACTTGGGTTAAGTTTACCGGGGAATGGTTCTTGTTTAGCGACACACGCCGATCGTAAGAAGCTTTTCTTAAAAGCAGGATCGCAAATTGTTGAGCTTTGCCGCCGTTATTATGAACAGGATGATGATAGTGTATTGCCTCGTTCTATCGCTACTAAAGATGCTTTCAACAATGCAATGAGTTTGGATATCGCAATGGGTGGCTCAACCAATACTGTTTTACATTTGCTTGCTGCTGCACAGGAAGCAGAAGTTGATTTTACTATGACGGATATTGATCGCCTTTCTCGCCTTGTGCCTTGCTTATGTAAAGTGGCTCCGAATACCAATAAATATCATATTGAAGATGTGCATCGTGCCGGTGGGGTAATGGGGATTTTGGGTGAGTTGGAGCGTGCCAACTTATTACATAATCAAACTCATACGGTGTTGGGGTTAACCTTAGAGCAACAATTAAATCAATATGATATTAAACGTGATGTCAGTGATGAAGTGAAATTATTTTATCGTGCTGGGCCTGCTGGAATTCGTACTACACAGGCTTTTTCACAGGATTGTCGTTGGGATAGTGTTGATGATGATCGCACACAAGGCTGTATTCGTGATAAAGCACACGCTTATAGTCAGGACGGTGGGTTAGCGATGTTAAGCGGTAATTTGGCGGAAAATGGTTGTATTGTTAAAACTGCTGGCGTTGATGAAAGCATTTTAACCTTTACTGGTCCAGCAAAAGTGTATGAAAGTCAGGAAGATGCAGTGGAAGGTATTCTTGGGGGTAAAGTGATTGCCGGCGATGTAGTCGTAATTCGTTATGAAGGTCCAAAAGGCGGTCCGGGTATGCAGGAAATGCTGTATCCGACTAGTTATCTAAAATCAATGGGCTTAGGCAAAGCTTGTGCGTTATTAACTGATGGACGTTTTTCCGGAGGTACTTCGGGTTTATCTATTGGACACGTTTCTCCAGAAGCCGCAAATGGTGGCACTATCGGTTTAGTGGAAGATGGTGATCTGATCGCAATTGATATTCCACAACGTAAAATTGAATTATTGGTGGATGCACAGGAGCTGGCAAAACGTCGTGTAGTAAGAGAAGAACAGGGTTGGAAACCGAAAAGTCGCCAACGCCAAGTTTCCTTGGCATTGAGAGCTTATGCTTCATTGGCAACCAGTGCAGATAAAGGGGCAGTTAGAGATCGTAGTAAACTGTAAGTGGTAACAAAATGGATATGCAAACTTTATTGACAACCGCCCAACCTAGCGGTTCGCAATATTTAAAAGCAATAGTGAAATTGGGTTCAAAAGTGTATGAAGCGGCGCAAGTTACGCCGCTACAAAAGATGGAAAAACTTTCTAATCGTTTAGATAACCAAATTTTTATCAAGCGAGAAGATCGTCAACCGGTGCATAGTTTCAAATTGCGTGGCGCTTATGCAATGATTTCAGCCTTGACACCGGAACAGAAAGTAGCCGGAGTGATTGCGGCTTCTGCGGGTAATCACGCACAAGGAGTCGCTTTATCGGCAAAATTACTAGGCTTAAAAGCATTAATTGTTATGCCACAAAATACGCCAAGCATTAAAGTTGATTCGGTGCGAGCTTTTGGCGGAGAAGTGTTGCTTTACGGTGCTAATTTTGATGAAGCAAAGGCAAAAGCGATAGAACTGTCTGAAAGTAAAAAAATGACATTCATTCCGCCGTTTGATCATCCATTAGTGATTGCAGGTCAAGGAACATTGGCAATGGAGTTATTGCAACAGAATTCGGATATTGATCGTATTTTTGTGCAGGTTGGCGGCGGTGGCTTGGCGGCAGGTGTTGCCGTATTAATCAAGCAGATGATGCCGGAAATTAAAGTAATTGGCGTTGAGTCGAAAGATTCCGCCTGTTTATATGCGGCATTAAAAGCAAAACATCCGGTTGATCTTGATCGGGTTGGGTTATTTGCTGATGGTGTTGCGGTTAAACGTATTGGTGATGAAACATTCCGTTTATGTCAGCAATATCTTGATGATATTGTACTGGTGGATGGTGATGAAATCTGTGCGGCAATGAAAGATCTATTTGAAGATGTGCGTGCGGTTGCTGAGCCATCTGGAGCACTCTCTTTAGCTGGATTGAAAAAGTATGCACGTCAGCAGCAGCTTAAGGGCGAAAAATTGGCAGCGATTCTGTCAGGTGCGAATTTAAATTTCCATACATTGCGTTATGTCTCTGAACGTTGTGAAATTGGTGAAAATCGGGAAGCTTTATTGGCAGTAACTATTCCAGAACAGAAAGGAAGTTTCCTAACATTCTGTCATTTATTGGGTGATAGAGCGGTAACCGAATTTAATTATCGTTATGCTGATGATAGAAAAGCGTGTATTTTTGTTGGAGTTCGTACTGCTAATGAAGCAGAAAAAGCGGAAATTATCAATGATTTAAGTCAAGCTGGTTATTATGTAGAAGATATGACCAATGATGATGTTGCGAAAACACATATTCGTTATATGATTGGTGGTCGTCCGAACAGCGATAAATTTGAACGTTTGTACAGTTTTGAGTTTCCAGAGCAAAAAGGAGCGTTGTTGAAATTTTTGGAAACATTAGGAACACATTGGAATATTTCATTGTTTCATTATCGTGCACACGGTGCTGATTATGGCAATATTCTTGCTGGTTTCCAATTTGAGAATGATGATTTAGCCGATTTTGAACGCCATTTGAGCCAGTTGGGTTATGTATGCCAAGATGTAACCGATAGTAAAGCTTATCGTTATTTTCTTAGTTAAATAAAAAATCTGCACCTCTGTATGTTGTTGGATAATAAGTCCAACTTTTGGGGTGCAGATCAGTTATGGGGGTTTTTATTAATTGGTGTTATTCAGGCATATAGGAC
>NZ_JPXY01000018.1:0-59995 GCF_000771895.1 Gallibacterium genomosp. 2 | reverse complement strand
CTAACTTTTCGGGGTCAGATCAAAACCCGTTGGCTTTATACGTAAATAAAGACCTTTCCCATCTGCTAAGTTATATTCTTTCTCGGATGGTTTAGCTTTCTCAATTTGTGTATTGGTTAGTGGTGTTGTTAGCCTTGCCATATTTAAGATTAATCAAGTTTTAGTAACACAATTCAAAGTCTATCATTCCGTGTTACTAAATCACAATATTATATAAATCATTGTTATATATGGATTTATCTAAATTTTAGTAACACGCTATTGAGCTATTATAATTCCGTGTTACTAAATGTGTTACTAAAATCTTGGGTTATGGTGGGATAATCACAACAAAATTAAACAAGCATCTAATTGATTTATAATGAATTTAAATTCATATACTTAGAAATTGGGTACTATATCAGGTACTAAAAAATAAAATCAACATAAACCACAATAAACCAAAATAAACGATTAAAACCAGTATTTTCAAGCATTCCCATTTATTCCCACTTAATTCCCTCTAATTCCTAATAAAAAACGCTGAAAGGCGAGAAAAACGGGGATTTATTGAAAAAATGAAATAGCCCCCATTTTTTGGGGCTATTGTGTAGGGTTTTATGCACTAATGCAATTTTTTATCAAGTAGCCTGCTGATTTTCCCATTAAACAAGGCTTATGAATATCTGTACATCTGACAATTTCAACTTTCCCGCCTTTCTCTTGGTAGGTATCAACAAATAACCCGCCTTTTCGGCGTAAGGTGTAGCCATAAGAGGGGGCAAATACGTTACGCTTTTCGTTGGCTTTGGGTACATATGCCAAAATAACGCAATCTGACCAAATAGGCTTTAACTGTTCGCTTTTTTCTTCCATTGCTCCGCCAATTTTTACCGTTTCCACGTCGATAAGCTCGGCGAAAATTTCAGGGGTTAAAATACCCGTGCGGGTGTATTTAATGCGTTCTAGCAATACTTTATTTTCTTTGAGTTTTGCCCATACATCTTTGGCGATCACGCAAATATTCGGCTTGCGTCCGATTGAATTTGCAATGGTATTAATTGCCTCGTCAAAAACGGGCAAGGGATTGCCCTCTAAATTGCTAAATTTACTCTCTCCGCTTAGTGCAATTTTATTTTCGCTGTTGTAGTTCGCTTCATCTTGGGCGATTTTAGCCGTTTCAATTTCACGCCCTAGGGCTATTACATCTTGCACGACTGAAAGGGCGTATTGCTTCAATGGATAGCTTGCCTCGTGGTTTTCTCGGTAGTCAATAGGATATTCTACATCGTGTTCTTCTAATTCCACGCTGATAACACTGACATCTTCAGGGGTTAAGCGATTGCTATCGCCGTGAACTTGTCGCACGGTGCTTTGTTGCCTAAATGCTAGTCGCCCAAACTGGGGAATTTTCCCGCCCTCTTTCTCAACTTCAACAATAGGGAAAAGGGTTTCACAAACTAGCTCTGCATTGTAATAGCCTTGTGCAAGCTGGGTTAAAATAGGGTCTTGAATGCGTTTTGCTTGTAGGGTCGTCATATTAATTTGCTCCTTTATTTGTAATGATATTAAATGCCTCTGAATAACTTATTTTATTTCTAGCGGCGTATTCTCTGATTTGTATATCTAACTCAATTATTTCTTGCGGGGTATTTTTCGCATAATTGATCAGTTTATAATCCAACGCTTCGGGGGCGTTTTCTTTTGTGGCGATTTCGCTAAACGCAATAATTTGCGGTTGTTGGCTTAGATAATCTTTCACAATATGGCTTAAACTTTCGCCATCTGAAAAATCTAGCGTTTCGCCGTTGTCGTAACTTTCAGCATAATTTAACAGTTTTAAGGCTTGTTCTTTTACTCGTGGGGCTAATTTGCCTTGACTAACAAGCTCATCTAAAAATGCTTCATTTTTTGCCATTTCTTCGGCTCTTAGCTGGAATTTTAAGCGGGCATTTTCCGCTTCCAGTTGGTTTAGTCTTTCTTGGGTCATTGTTGCTCCTCTGGGGTAATGGCTAAATGAAAAGCCGTGGAATAATCTACATTCAAAACTTGCTCTAAATAGCAAATTTTTTCGTGTAGTCGCTCGGTATAATCTAAGGTTTCATTTTCACAAAAGAAAACCACATCGGCTTCTTCGCTAAAATATAAACTTTGCACGCTAATTTCAGGCGGTAACATATTTTTTACGGCGGGTTTTTGTTTGCCATTTTCTAAAAATCCCACGTGGTTAAGATAAAATCCCGCCCCGCTTATTGGGTTGTCTTTGCTTTCATTCAGATAAAAACTGGCTGAAATTCCGCTGATTTCGTTGCGGTTGATTTTATCAATTAACGCCTCGCTTATTTCCGCTTCCGCAAATAACGCTTCTTTGCAATAAATTAAGCGATTAACCTCGCCAAACTGGGGAAGATTGTCGCTCGGGTGTCCGATAACCAGCGGGGCGGATTTTGCGTTTTTGTGGTAACTGGTGGCAATTTGCTTTAATTCTTCGGGCTTCCATAAGCGGCGGGAATTTACGCCGTTATGCTTGCCCGCTCTGAAGATTTCAAAAATGGCTTTAGGCATTTTTATGGGTCCTCGCTTTCTTTATGTAGCTGTAAATTGATTGAATGCTAACGCCGTATTTATTAGCTAACTCTAAATGATTTTTGCCGTTAAATTCTTCTGCAATAAGTCTATATCTAGCGCTATCACGTTCTGCTTTACGCATAGGAATATAAACAGAGATCCCGCCATATAACACACAAAACTCTTTAAGAGCTTCATTTGTAAATTTATCTATCTCTTCTTCTCTTCCAGAAGTAAGAGCTTTTTTTATTGCCTTGCTTACAACTTGACTAAAATGTTTCTGAAATCCTTTATAAGCATCGTTTGAATAAATTGGGGCTGACATTTTTCTCTCCTTTTGTTTGTATAGTGGAAATATTAAAACGCTTTAATAAAAAATTCTTTTAAAGCACTTTAAAGATTTTTTGGCGGCATTACACAGATGAATATTTTATTTTTGGGGGGTGAGGGTGGTAAAACAGTCGGGACAGGGGGGGGGGACACAGGGGACACAAAAATAAAATGCTTATTTTTCATTATGTTAGCGTTGTTTTTGTGTCCCTAAATAGGGCTTAAAATTGGGGACACATTAAAGGGACACAAGAAAAAAGCCCGTTTTTAAGCGGGCTTTGTCTATTTTTTGTTCGTTTTAATCCTCTTCTTCCAATAAATAAACAAGGTAAGAACGGGGGCGACTTTGGTCGATATTCTTCGGCACTCGCACAACATAGGGCTTTGCTTTTTCTGTACCGGGTTTTAACATTCCTTTGCTTATTAGCACATCGCACGCAATTTTTGTGGGGTGTTCCCCTATGGCTTCATTAAATGCCTTGGGGTAAATATAAAAATGCTCTCTATCTCCGCTGAGATGATTACGCAAAATGCGATAGCCCGCCGTATTTCTAATGCTTGCCCCTGAATTTTTGGGAATTTCAATAAAACGACTGTCCCGATTTTCCAAAATCCACGCCGTAACCATTTCGGGGATTTTTTGTTCTTCCCGGTTTTCGATACCAAATTCCGCCAGCCAATCATTAAAACACTTTATCAAGGCTTCGCTATTGTCGTGTTCGCCCCAGCCCGTTAAATCTCGGGCGAGTTGTAAAGCGGTTTCTAAAATCGCAAAACGGCTTGCAACACGTTGTACTTGCCCGCTTGCCCCTTCGGGTAAGCGTTGCAACCATTGCCGATTATATCCATCATAAACGCCCCGCACGTCATCGCTATGCTCGGTTAAGTATTTCAACCACTCACGCCCAATTACGCCATAATGCTCAAAGGTTGCTTGATTAAGGTGGTCGGCGTGTTCTTTGGCATTGCGAAAGCCTGAAAGGTTGCAAGGCTCCGCAATGGGAATGTTTAACAATCGTATTAATTGCCCCGCATTAATGGCAATCCCTTTCGTTTGTAAATAGGTTTCTAAATCCTTTTCACCTGTTGAAAGTGCGGTGATTTTCCAGCGATTAATTTCGTGGTTTCCTCCCTCCTTCATTCCCTGAATGCGTCCGCTCCCGTTGAAAAGAGAATAAGCAATGTTTTCTACTTCATAGAATTTTTTGGCTTGCCCTAATTCATCAAGGGTAAGAAAGCCATCATTTCTTGAATTTGCCTCGTTATTAATGCCGTGCGGGGTAGTATTCCACGTTAATAAAATTTCTTTAGGGTTGCCATAAATACTATTGGCAATATTTAACGTGGTTGTTTTCCCTTTGCTTGATTGATTGAACAAGTGAACGCCAAAAGGATCCGCATTTAAAATCGCAAGTAACGGGCTTGCGAGGGCGGTTGCCACACCTAACATCATTGAGGCATTTCCCGCAATATGTTGCCCTACTTCTTCCCGCCAGCTGTCCGCACTTCCTTTTTTGCTGTAACCGATTTTACTTGCACTTTTATTTGTGAAAATAATCGGCTTATTCGGCTCGCCGATAATTTCCCCGTTAGGCAACAAATACGCCCCACCATTCCAGCCCGTTTTATTGGTGATAATCCATTCGGGCTTGCTCTCTCCCTGAATATGGAAATAATCCACCAAGTTTTTTACTTGCTCGCTGGTGGACATTCGCAAGCCGTTAGCCTTGAAATAATCCCACGCTTGTGATTTCCCTAAGTCCGCTGTTGGCATTGCTTCCGTGATTGTTTTATGGTTAAAAGCGTGTTTCCACTGAAAAATGTAATAAAATTGCCCCGTGTTGCTAATACCACGCCCAACAATTTTCAAATCATCACAAAGCCAAGTTGCACGCTCGCTAATAACATCGCCGTCCCTGTCGAGTTTTGGCACGACATAATAAAGCCCGTTTAATTTTCCCGTGCGATACTCAATAAAAGGGGCGGATTTCTCCGCTTGCGGTGCTTCGCTCAATTCCGCCACCTGTTCGGCGTATTGTTTTGCCTCTTCGTCGTTGCGTAAACGGGCGATATAATCGCTTAAATTTTCCCGCAATTGCCCGATATTGTCGCAAAGTGAGACGGTTTCCGCCTCGCTATGCTTTGCAAGGTTTAAGCAAATGGCACTGATCTGTGATTGCGTCAATTCACCAAATTGGCAAATTCGCACAAATTTTTGCTTTTCAGGGGCTAAGCGTAAACGGCTGATTTCTTCAAGTTGCTCACCGCCTAAAATCACGGGCTTTTGCTTATGGTCGCCCTTAATTAATTCCGTGAGTAAATGCCAGCCTTGCCCTTTGCCCTCTTTTCCCCACGCTTGCCACGCTTCCGCCCCCGCTAAAATAAGCATTTCAGTTAATGGCTCGTTGGGTTGGTCTTTCAAGAATGGGGCATTTTTTAGCTTAGTTTTCATTGCCAACCTCCTCACCGATAGCCTTGAGGCTTTGGATTTCGTCCAGTAATTGGCTTGCTTTTTCTTTGATTAAAATCAATTTTTCCAGCTTCTCTACACTGTTTTTTAGCGTGCTTGCTAAGCTGATGAACTTGATTGATGAAATAGCCCCTAATTCCGCGTCTTTCTCAATGCCATAATCTCTAATCACGTCAATAGTGTGCTTTAATGCTGAAATTTCTTCATCAACTTCAAGCGATACGTTGCCATAGAATGCATTTAATTTTTGCTGATTGTTGGCAAGTTGCGACAAATAACGCTCTATGCCTTGTGTAATGGTAAAATCCAACGCTTTATCATTAAACATACTGTACCCCCTTAATTCTTGCAATAAACGCGGCTTTGTCGCGGGGTAAATTTAAACGTTGGCGGGCTTCTTGTTCTGAATTGGCAAAAATGGCGATTTTTAGGCGTTTTTTGCCTAGCAATAGAAATTTATAAATCATTTTGGCGATTTCCTTGTATTGGTTATTCAAGGTTACCGCGAAAGTTTCGAGGCTTTGGCGGTAACGTGTTACGGGCTCGAAAACCGCGATACAAGGAACACGGCAAAGGGCGAAACCTTTCCCATAACACGTTACCATAGATAGACGCTCTGGGCTTTCGTGAAGCTCGGGGCGTTCTTGGGGTGTGTTTGTGCTACGCATAAAAAAACACGCATTAAGAGGCGTGTATTTATCCGCCTTGTATAAGTTCGAGTTTCGAGGCTCGGCACTGTTTGAAAGTGCGGTGTTAAAATACGACAAATTTCCCGCACTTGTCAACGTTTTTTTGTTAGAATGTGAATTAGTCATTGTTTCGCTCGGTATCGTTAAATAATGGCTAGGGGCTTTTCCTTGTTGGTCGCTTGGAAAAGCTCCGCTTGTTTTTCCTTTCATTGGTTGGCACTCGCTAAATAGCGTTGCACTTCTTCAGCACTGTAAAGCGTGCTGTTGCCAAACTTGGTTTTCTTGATTTTGCCTTGTCGGGCTAGGCGGTCTAATTTCCCCCGTGATACGCCAAAAAGCTCCGCCATTTCCTTCACGGTGTAATGCTTGCAAAGGGCTGTTTCTCGCATTTCGTTCATTGCTTTTCTCCTTGAATGTTGGTTGAACATTTTGCCCGTTCATCATAACCCTGAAAAATCGTTTAACACAGCATAAGCTGATTTATTTTGCGTTATTTTGCTCGGGCTTTTATAGGCTATAAAACTCTGAAAAGGCTGTCAATGTACCCACCAAGCCGCTAAAATCCACATAACTTGAGAAAAATTTTTCTCATTTTACGTGGCCGTGTAACGCCTGTGAGTAAGTCCATTGAGTAACTCCGCAAAAAAAATCTTAGATAGTGCTAAAAACGTGTTTAAAGGGCGTTTAAATGCGTTTAATGGCGTTTAAATTTTTATATCGCCCCTTTTTACATAGCTAAAATTTCTTAAACGTATTGCGAAAGTTTTAAACGGGGTTTGAACGAGTTGGCAAAATCCCCGCTTTTTTTAAAGTTAAGTGTAAAAAGTTCCTCTTAACTTTTACTTTGTGAAATCATTTTGAATAAAAAATAAACAGAAAAATACTCAAAAAAGTTAAAAATTTAAGTTTGATTGCTGGTTTTTTGTTCATTTAAACAGATTTTAATTTTCGTGTTTAAATTTAAAGATTTTTTACTTGGGGACACAAGGGGACACAAAGGGACACATTAGGGACACAACAATAAATATAATTCATTGATTTTATTAAATATATTATATCGTGTCCCTAGTGTCCCCCGTGTCCCTAATAAATTGGCAAGCTAGGGGGAAATTTTGCAAAGGATTATTTCAAGCATAAAAAAAGCCAGCCCAAAGGCTAGCTTTCTTTTGCGGGTTGGATTAATCAAATAGCCCCGTTCCCTTTGCACATTGCTCTACATAATCGCCCCATTGTTGCATAATTGGAATGCGTTGCTTTAAATAGTTCGCGTGATTGTATGCTTTACTAACATTGTTCCCTGTTCTATGAGCTAGGCACATTTCCCCGTATTCTTCTCTAACGCCTTCTTCACTCAAATAAGTTCTAGCCAATCCGCGCAATCCGTGCGCTGTTTGCTTGCCTTTATACCCCATTCGATTTAAAGCGGTATTCAATGCGTCCGGTGTCATTGGTTTGTTATTTTCCCCTCGTTTTGGAAAAATATATTTTAAATGTCCTGTAACTGGCTGAATTTCCCTAAGTAGTTTTATAGTTTGCGATGATAATGGTATAACGTGCTGTATACGAGCTTTCATTCTTTCCGCTGGAATAGTCCATAGTTTTTTATCAAAGTCAATTTCTTCCCATTGTGCGCCTGTTGCTTCTGCTGATCTGGTCATAGTTAGCGTTTTAAACAATAACGCTATTCTTGTTTGTCTGCTAATTCTAGCCTTCGCTATAGCCTGCATTAGCTCGCCAATTTCTTTACTGTCTATGTGTGGGTTATTTTCTTTCCGGTGCTTCTTTAGGCTTTTATTTACTTTCAGGCACGCATTAAATGCAATAATTCCAGCATTCACGGCAAAATTAAGGATGTCATTGATATACATAGTTAAACGGTGCGCCATATCTACAGTATTACGCTCTTCAACTCGTTTTAATGGTGTAAGAATTAAAGTAGGCGTGATCTGACTGATTGGATAAGATCCAATAAAAGGGAATATATGCAATTCAAGGCTGCGCCAATATTTTTTTATGGTTTTTTCTTCTATCTCGGCTGCTTTCTTCTCTTTCCATTTTTCCGCAACGGCGAAAAAAGTATTATTTTTCGCAAATTCTTGTTTTTTTGCTTCTTGCTGAATGTGTAATTGTGGATCTAGTTCTTGAGCTAGTAACGATTTGTATTCTTCACGTTTATTTCTTGCCTCTGCAAGGCTTAACGATGGATATTCGCCTATAGTAAACTTTGTGCGCTTGCCTGTTGTCGGTGAGTTATATCTAAAGCGCCAACGCTTCGCCCCGCTTGGGTAAAGTTCAAGGAATAGTCCACCGCCGTCATTCAATTCATTATTTGCCGTTGTGGAATACTTCGATTTTTCTACCTGTGTATTTGTTAAAGGAGTGATAATTCTTGCCATAAATCCGCCTTTTTAGTACCCAATAATTAGGCACTATAACATATTAGGTACTAAAACAGGTACTAAAAAAGCTAATCAACATAAACCAAAATGAACCATAATAGACTATATAATGATGTAAAAATGTTGATTTATAAGGGATTTTATACTGATTTGAATTAGAATGAATTACTTTGAATTATTTGATTGGTGGAGATAATCGGGATCGAACCGACGACCTTTTGAATGCCATTCAAACGCTCTCCCAACTGAGCTATATCCCCACAATTGATGTGAAACGCTACTAATATTAATGGCGCGCTGAATTGATGTCAACGAGATTTAATCAGAAACGGCAGATTTTCGTTTTTTTGCTTAAATCTCATACTTATCGCATTTCCTGATCATTAACCACAGTTATTCTGCTTATCCCAATAAAAAACTGCACCTTTTAGGGTGCAGTTTCGTCATTCATAATTCAGAATCAGAAATTAAGCCTGGCCTTTAACCGCTTTTAATCCTAAGAACGGTGCCTTATCGCCTAATGCTTCTTCAATACGGATTAATTGGTTGTATTTTGCAATACGGTCTGAACGGCTCATTGAACCGGTTTTGATTTGACCTGCTGCTGTACCAACTGCTAAATCTGCAATAGTTGCATCTTCGGTTTCACCTGAACGGTGAGAGATTACTGCGGTATAACCGGCTTCTTTCGCCATACGAATCGCATTTAAAGTTTCAGTTAATGAACCGATTTGGTTGAATTTGATCAAGATTGAGTTAGCGATACCTTTTTCGATTCCTTCTTTAAGGATCTTAGTGTTAGTTACGAATAAGTCATCACCAACAAGTTGGATTTTGTCACCAAGAACTTCTGTTTGGTATTTGAAGCCTTCCCAGTCTGATTCATCCTGACCATCTTCGATAGATTTGATTGGGTATTCTTCACAAAGTTTTTCAAGGTAGTGTGTGAACTCTTGAGAAGTGAATGATTTGCCTTCACCTTTCATCTCATACATACCGGTTTCTTTGTTATAGAATTCAGATGATGCACAGTCCATTGCTAAAGTAACATCTTTACCTAATACATAACCTGCTTTTTCCACAGCTTCTTTAATGCAAGCCAATGCTTCCGCATTAGAAGCCAAGTTAGGTGCGAAACCACCTTCATCACCAACTGCAGTATTTAAACCTTTCGCTTTTAATACTTTCGCTAAGTTGTGGAACACTTCAGAACCGATACGAAGTGCCTCACGTAAAGTTTTTGCCCCAACCGGTTGAATCATAAATTCTTGAATATCAACGTTATTATCTGCGTGTTCACCACCATTGATGATGTTCATCATTGGTAATGGCATTGAATATTGACCTGGAGTACCGTTTAATTCAGCAATCCACGCATAAAGTGGTAAACCTTTAGATGCTGCTGCCGCTTTTGCATTAGCAAGAGAAACCGCAAGAATCGCATTCGCACCTAATTTAGATTTGTTTTCTGTGCCGTCCAAATCGATCATAATTTGGTCGATTTCAGCTTGTTGAGTTGCATCTTTACCTAATAAAGCCGGTGCAATAACATCATTGATGTTTGAAACTGCTTTTAACACACCTTTACCTAAATAACGTGATTTATCGCCATCACGCAATTCCAATGCTTCACGTGAACCTGTTGATGCACCTGATGGAGCAGCTGCAAGACCAACGAAACCGCCTTCTAAATGCACTTCCGCTTCAACGGTTGGGTTACCACGAGAATCAATAATTTCACGGCCAAGAATTTTAACGATTTTTGCCATTTGTTTTTCCTCACATTTAAGTTAATTTTCAAAGATAGAAATCAAAAAACCGCGCTAATATTAAAACGATTTTGAAAATTTGTCTTGTAAAAAATGATGTGAACTTGATCACAATTAAGATTTTCCTACTCAATAAAAATAGAGGCTCTTTTTTTACCGTAATCGGCAATTTTTAACATTTTTGGCTCTTTTCTTGTATAATGGCGACAAAATCTCAAAATAGCCTCTTTTTAAGCGCAAATTTATGTATTTTACCCAAGCTTTTTTCACATTTAACGGCAGATTGAATCGACAGGGGTTCTGGATTGGCAGCGGTATTTGTGCCGCTTTCTTATTATTGGTTGCCAATTTACTGCCGGTTTCATTGCTGTTTCAGCAGCAAAGCGGTGCAATTTTCGCATTATTGCCATTATTATTGATCACATACTGTTGGCTGGCGATTATCGTGAAACGCTTGCACGACCGCGGTCGCTCCGCCAAAGCACTGGCAATTCTCCTAGCGCCGATAGGCTGTTTTTTGATTGCGCCTTATAGCCAAGATTTTATGAAATTATTATTAGGGCAACTGTTTCCGATTTTTATATTCGCTATGCTACTGATGGAATGGGGCGTATTTGTCGGGCAAGCACAAGCCAACCGTTACGGTGAGCAAGGTGAAACAATTCGATTTAAAAAAGGATAATGACAATGACAACGTTCAAACTTAATTACCATAAAACGCACTTTGTAATGAGTGCCGCTAATATTCAACAACTTCCAGCCGATGCCGGCGTTGAAGTTGCCTTTGCAGGGCGCTCCAATGCAGGCAAATCCACTGCATTAAATACATTAGCAAACCAAAAGAATTTAGCCAAAACCTCAAAAACCCCCGGACGTACACAATTAATCAATCTTTTTGAAGTAAGTGAAAATTGCAAAATTATTGATTTGCCCGGTTATGGCTACGCCGCCGTGCCGGAAAAGGTGAAATTGCAATGGCAAAAATCGTTAGGTGAATATCTGCAACAACGCCAATGTTTAGGCGGCGTGGTGATTTTGATGGATATTCGTCATCCATTGAAAGATCTCGATCAACAGATGATTGAATGGGCGGTTAGTGCCGATTTGCCAATTCTCCTGCTGTTAACCAAAGCGGATAAAGTCAGCCAAAGTGAACGCAGTAAACAGGTGAGAATGGTGCGTGAAGCGATTTTACCATTTCAAGGCGACATTCAAGTTGAGGTATTTTCATCACAAAGTCGATTAGGTGTGGATAAATTGGCTCAGAAGCTGGATGAATGGTATTCAGTGAATAATGTTTAGTTGTAAAAAAATTGTGCAACGTAGCTCGTTGCACAATCAAAAAATAACAGTAAAAATTAAGCTTTAACCGGGAAATCCCACCAAATATCAAATAATTCACTTACTTCTACTTGTTGCAATCCGTTATTTTCCAGCCAAGATTTAACAAGTTCACGTTGGCTCTCATCACATTTGCCGATTTTTTCCAAACAAACCAAGCCTTCCCAATGTAAGTAGCCGCTGCCTTCGTAAGCAAGACCGTTAGGTTTAATCACTTCATTGATAAAGCGATCTACTGTTTGATCAATCTCCTCAACGGAAGTATTTTCTGCAAATTGCCAATTTACTAAAAATCCCAATTCTTGGAATTCTGCAATGTGCATTTTTTTACGCTGTCTGCGATTACGTTGATACGCCATATTTTCTCCTCAGTTACTGGTTTTTAATCATTCAACTAAAAAATTTATCTCTTAACAAAATAGAGATCCCAAACCCCGTGACCAAGCCGATGCCCACGTTGTTCAAATTTGGTTAAAGGGCGAAAATCCGGACGCGGAATGAAATCATTTGTTGCTGAAGTATTGGTTAAGCCCTGTTCCTGACGCAAAACTTCCAACATCTGCTCCGCATAATTTTCCCAATCGGTCGCCATATGAATAAAACCGCCGGTTTTCAATTTTTGCATCACCAACTTAAGAAATTGCGGTTGTACAATGCGGCGTTTATGATGTTTAGCTTTATGCCACGGATCAGGGAAAAACAGCTGCAAACCAGACAAACTTTGATCCGGAATATTATCCTGTAAAATTTCGATAGCATCGTGGCAAATCACTCGCAAATTACGAACCTGCTGTTCAAGCGCATAAGCGATGCAAGCACCTATTCCGGGCGTATGCACTTCAATGCCGATGTAATTATTATTCGGGTTTTGTTTCGCCATTTCTACTAACGAACTCCCCATTCCGAAACCAATTTCCAAAATCACTGGCTGATCATTATCAAAAATCTTTTTAAAATCAAACTGATCTGCTTGATGTTCTAAACCAAATTCCGACCAATTATCATTCATTGCTCTTTTTTGGGCATCACTTAAGCGACCAGTTCTTAATACAAAGCTACGAACTTTGCGTTTATAACGTCCATCTTCCGTAAATTCTGCGGTATTGACTGCTTTTCGTTTTTGTTCCGCAAGATCATTTAAATTATTCTGTTGCATAAATTTTGGGAATACATAAAGTGATAATTAAGAAAAACTGCCCTATTTTACCTGATAATCTACCAATTTTGTGATGTTTTAATTATTTTGCTTGTGCTAAACTCGCCTCCTTAATTTTTGAAGAGGTATAACCAATGTGGCAAGCCCAATCAACGCCCGCAGCGCCTTTTGCATCAAATGTACTGCACTGGTATCAAAAATATGGACGAAAAACGTTGCCGTGGCAACAGAATAAATCACTCTACGGTGTTTGGCTGTCTGAGATTATGTTACAACAAACACAAGTCACTACAGTAATTCCCTATTTTCAACAATTTATTCAGCATTTCTCAACCATTACTGAATTGGCAAATGCACCAATAGATGAAGTTCTACACCTTTGGACTGGTTTAGGCTATTACGCACGTGCTAGAAATTTACATAAAGCTGCACAACAAATTCGCGATCAACATCAAGGAAAGTTCCCAACACAATTTGAACAAGTGTTGGCTCTCCCCGGTATTGGCTTAAGCACCGCCGGTGCTATTCTCTCATCTTGCTTAGATGCTCCTTTTCCTATTTTAGATGGCAACGTCAAACGGGTTTTATCCCGCTGTTTTGCGATTGACGGCTGGCCGGGCGAGAAGTCAGTAGAAACAGAATTATGGAAGTTAAGTGCTGAAGTTACACCGAAAACACAAGTTACTGAATTTAATCAAGCGATGATGGACATTGGAGCAATGGTCTGCACTCGCAGTAAACCAAAATGCAGTTTGTGCCCTTTGCAACAACAATGTACCGCCGGAAAAGAGCAAAGTTGGGCAAATTATCCCGGCAAAAAACCGAAAAAAACCTTGCCTGTGCGAGAACGTTATTTTTTATTACTTGTCCAACAGGGAAAAGTCTTACTGCAACAACGTCCTCCTCACGGTCTATGGGGTGGTCTATACTGTTTTCCTGAAATGGAAACTGAAGCGGAATATCAACAAATATTGCAACAACATCATTGGCAATTATTGGAGCGGTTGCCCACCTTTCGCCATACTTTCAGTCATTTCCATTTGGATATTCACCCGATAGTGGTAACAAATACCTCAACATCAACATTAGCAGTAAAAAATGTTGCGGAAACGGAAGCAAAATATGGTCAAACAGTACAAAACAACAACGAATATTGGTATGATTTAGCCGATTTTTCGCCAGCCAAAATTGGACTAGCAACACCGGTGAAAAATTTATTAATACAGTTAAAAGCTATTTTTAATGATAAGAAGTAATGAGGAATAATATTTATGGCAAGAACTGTTTTCTGTGAATATTTACAAAAAGAGTCCGATGGATTGGATTTCCAACTCTATCCCGGAGAATTGGGAAAACGTATTTTCAACTCTATCAGCAAACAAGCTTGGTCAGAATGGCTCAAAAAACAAACAATGCTGGTAAATGAAAAAAAACTAAATATGATGAATCCAGAACATCGCAAATTACTAGAAAAAGAAATGGTAAATTTTTTATTTGAAGGTAAAGATGTTCATATCGAAGGTTATGTTCCCCCTTCAAAGTAAGCCAAAATGAAGATTAAACAATATTTTATTATGACCACAGTGGCACTTTTTTTAGCCGGTTGTGGTTCTTCTTATGATAGCGACAGCATTAATTACGACGACGCCTTTGCTAAAGATACTCGTGCATTGGATATCTTAACCGGTCAGTTCTCCCACAATATCGACCGTATTTGGGGAGTAAATGAATTATTGGTAGCCAGCCGAAAAGATTACGTTAAATATACTGACAAATACTATACCCGTAGCCACGTCAGTTTTGATGAAGGTGTGATTACCATTGAATCACAAACCAGCTTGGCTCGCTTAAAAAATGCCATTGTACATACTTTATTAATGGGTTCAGATGCAAACGGTATCGACCTTTTTGCTGATGGCGATGTACCTATCAGCTCCCGCCCATTCCTTCTTGGGCAAGTTATTGACCATAAAGGTTCCAATATTCCAAATGTTGCCGTTGCCTCTGATTTTGCTGATTATTTAATTAATAACAAACTACAAAGTCGCCGTTTAAACAACGGACATATTGTGCAATTTGTCGTGATTCCAATGATTGCCAACCACGTTGCGATTCGTGCGCAAAAATATTTGCCGTTTATCCGTAAAGCTGCTCGTCATTACAACATTGATGAAAGCCTTATTCTCGGTATTATGCAAACAGAATCCAGTTTCAACCCTTATGCAATCAGTTATGCCAACGCAATGGGCTTGATGCAGGTGGTGCCTCACACTGCCGGACGTGATGTATTCCGAATGAAAGGGAAAAGCGGACTACCTTCTAAGAAATACCTATTCGATCCATTTAAAAATATCGATGCTGGCGTTTCTTATTTATGGCTACTACAAAATAAATATCTGGTGGGCATTACCGATCCGACTTCACGCCGCTTTGCCGTAATTTCGGCTTATAACGGTGGTGCCGGTGCTGTGTTACGTATTTTTGATGATGATAAAGATGTTGCAGTTAATAAGATTAATCGCTTATTACCTGAACAAGTTTATAGAATATTGACAACAAAACACCCATCAGCACAAGCGAGAAATTACCTGATTAAAGTGGATAAAGCGCAAAAAAGTTATCGAGTTATTCGTTAAAATCGGCTAATTTCTACGTTGTTGCGTATTAATTTTGCACGTTTTGCATAGAAAAACGGCTAACGTGAGAAAAAAAGAAAATTTTTTCAAAATAGTGGTTGACTTGAAACACAAAAAAACGTTTAATACGCACCACTAAGACGTTGCCCAGATAGCTCAGTCGGTAGAGCAGGGGATTGAAAATCCCCGTGTCGGTGGTTCGATTCCGCCTCTGGGCACCACTATTCCTCCTTAGTTCAGTCGGTAGAACGGTGGACTGTTAATCCATATGTCGCTGGTTCAAGTCCAGCAGGAGGAGCCAAATTCCTAAAGGCTGTTACAATTGATCTTGTAACAGCCTTTAATTTTTATCAAATCAAGGCAAATTGATAACTTTCAAAAAATAACGAACAATGATATATTTTGCCTCCTGTTTTCCATCATATTTATCAATTAACGAGTAAAGGTTTCTCGCTGTTATGGTCAATTATGCGGATTTAGCACTTGCACTGGCAGGCGTTTGCCAATCAGCAAAATTAGTTCAACAACTCGCTCACCAAGGACAAACCAATGAACAGGAGCTGTTGGTTAGTTTACAAACATTACTAGTGACACAGCCAAAAGAAATCCTAGATATCTATGGCGGTAAACTGGAAAACCTGAAGTTAGGTTTAACCACACTACTTGAACAACTTAATAATCAACAAGGGCGGTTAGATGCTGAATTAAGCCGTTACTGGCTCAGTTTGTTGGCATTGGAACATAAACTTAATGATAATGCCACTAACAAGCAGCAGCTTGCTGAAAGAGTCAAATATTTACCAACTCAGCTCTCTTTCCATGACGGATTGACCGAAAACTCAATGTTAGCTGTATTAGCAGGTATTTACACCGATCTTATCAGCCCCTTAGGCGCCAAGATTCAAGTAAAAGGGTTGCCCACTTATTTACAACAACCGGATATCCAAAACAAAATCCGAGCTTGTTTACTGGCCGGTATCCGCTCTGCTGTATTATGGCGGCAGCTCGGTGGTTCAAAATGGAAATTGCTCTTTTTCAGGAAGAAGCTGGTACAAGCTGCCCAACAACTCTATTCATCCCTTTAAATAACGGAGTGATTCAATGCAATTCAATGCTTTAACCGCACTTTCCCCACTTGACGGACGTTACCAAAGTAAAACCGACACACTACGTCCAATCTTTAGCGAATATGGTCTATTACGATTCAGAGTAACTGTTGAAGTCCGTTGGTTACAAAAATTATCTGAAACGACAGCAATTCAGGAAGTTCCTCTTTTATCAAAAAAAGCAATCGATTACTTAAACAATATTATTGCCAATTTTGATGTTCAGGATGCACAACGCATCAAAGAGATCGAAGCAACCACAAATCACGATGTGAAAGCGGTTGAATATTTCTTAAAAGAAAAATGCCAAGCCTTACCTGAACTCGCTGCAATCAGTGAGTTTATTCACTTCGCCTGTACTTCGGAAGACATTAACAATCTTTCTCACGCCCTAATGTTAAAAACTGCCAGAGAAGAATTTATTCTTCCGGAATGGAAAAAATTAATCAATGAAATCAGTAAATTAGCCGAAACCTATAAAACAATCCCTTTACTTTCCCGTACTCACGGACAACCAGCATCCCCAACAACAGTCGGAAAAGAAATGGTAAATGTGGCATACCGCTTACAACGTCAATACCAACAACTGCAAAAAGCAGAAATTTTAGGAAAAATTAACGGAGCCGTCGGTAATTATAATGCCCATCTGTCTGCCTATCCGAATATAGATTGGCACTTATTTAGCCAACAATTTGTACAAAGTTTAGGCATTGACTGGAACCCGTATACTACTCAAATCGAACCGCACGATTATATCGCCGAAATTTTTGATTGTATTGTTCGTTTCAACACGATTATCATTGATTTCAACCGTGATCTTTGGGGTTATATCGCCTTAAACCACTTCAAACAAAAAACTATTGCCGGCGAAATTGGATCTTCAACTATGCCACATAAAGTCAACCCAATTGATTTTGAAAATTCAGAAGGAAATCTTGGCATAGCGAATGCATTAATGACACATCTGGCACAAAAACTGCCGGTTTCCCGTTGGCAACGTGACCTTACCGATTCTACTGTATTACGCAACCTCGGCGTAGGATTAGGTTATTGTGCTATCGCTTACGCATCCACTCTCAAAGGTATCAGTAAATTGGAAGTGAATGAAGCTCATTTATTGGCTGAACTCAATCAGAACTGGGAAGTATTAGCAGAACCGATCCAAACTGTTATGCGCCGTTACGGCATTGAAAAACCATACGAAAAACTAAAAGAATTGACTCGTGGCAAACGTGTGGATCAACAAACAATGCAACAATTCATTGATGGTTTAGCCATTCCTGAAGAAGAAAAGGCTCGTTTAAAACAACTCACACCTGCAACCTATATCGGTGCTGCAATACAATTAGTAGAAGCATTTTAAAGCGATCATAACGATAAAACCAAACTAGATTTAGTTTGGTTTTTATCTTTTATAATCTTGCTTGCTTAAGCCATATTTTTTCATTCTAAGATAAAGTTTCTTTCTTGGTATCTGCAAATAATCAGCAACGATATTCACCTTACCCTGAAATTGATTCAGGGTATCTATAATAATTTTCTTTTCATATTCTTCAATTAAACTATCTAAAGATATTTCATTTTCCTCATAACTTGAAAAATCTAAATGATCATTATTTGCTGTTATTCCAACAGCATACAACTCTGCTGTATAGATTAACTGATTAATATTTCCCACCCATTGTTGAGAAAGTAATCTTTTAATTAATTCCGATGTAATAATAGGTTTACGTTTATTCAATTTCTGACAGATTAATGTCAAATAATGATGGAATAACGGTTCTATATCAGGCTTACGTTGTGATAATGGAATACATTCTATTTGAGTTAGAGAGAAATGATAAAATAATTCTGGCAAGATATTAAATTCCGACAATAATGTTTTTATGGAATATTGGCTTATTGCAACAACTCTAGAATTATTATTATTTTTTATAAATTGAAACAAAAATTTTTGGGATAAACTTGTTAAATATTCGATATTTTTTATAATATAAAATTTATTTTCTTTTTCATCAAAATATTTTTTAAAGTTATCCACATCACAAAATTCAACTAACTCAATAACAATTTCATTTTCAAATTTAGACTTTGCTAATTCATATAAATAATGTGCGGACAAAGAACGACCTGTTCCTATTTCACCATAAATAAAAATAGGCAATGATGTTTCTGATAATTGTTGTAATTGCGACCTAAGTTTCTTTATATAATTACTCTTGCCAATAAAATGAGTTTCTAATTGCTGAATCTGCCATTCTTTACTTAATAGCTGTTTTTTCCTTAAATTAATTGCTTCTGAAACTTGATTTAATAAACTCTGAGGATCAACTGGTTTCTCTATAAAATAAAATGCTCCTTTCTTTACAGCCTCTATTGCCATAGGCACATCACCGTGTCCGGTAATTAAGATAACCGGAACATCCTTATCTTTTTCTCTAACTTTTTCTAATAATGTCCATCCTGACATTTGAGGCATATAAATATCGCTAATTACAATACCAAACCAATCAGAATTAATTAACGTTAATGCGTATTCCGGATTAGAAGTGGCTATAATATTATAGCCTTCTAACTCTAATAATGTTTGATAGGCCTGCAACACATCAAAATCATCATCAATCAATAAAATAGTTTCTTTTTTTATACTCATACCTATTTTCCAATAGTATTATTAAATTCTAAAATAACAACTGCTCCTCTTGCTAAATTAGAGGCTAATATTAAATTCCCATTAAACTGTTTCATAATTCTTTGACAAATTGTTAAACCAAGACCTAGACCAATTTCTTTATTAGTATAGAAAGGAGATAATAAATTTTCTGAATCTTCCTCAGGCCACCCTATACCATTGTCACTCACAAAAACCTGAATGTTTTGATCTTTGTTCAATATCTCCACCTTAACTTCTACCATATCATTACAGGCTTCAAAAGCATTTGAAAATAAATTAACAAAGACTTGTTCTAATAAACCTTTATCTACAAAAACATTGGCATCACCCTGTATTATTAATTTTGACTGTTTTAGTTTATACTGAATTTCAATGAGTTCCCAAGCATCAAAAACTATAGGTTTTATTGCAAATAATTGCATATTACTATTTGTATTATTACGAGCAAATTGTCTTAACCCTTTAATTATTCTGTTAATTCTATTTATCTGACTTTCAATTTTATTGACATAACTGGAAAAATGCTCATATGATCTTTTCTCTATCAGCTTTTTTAAACTAAAAATATAAATCGACAACACATTTAAGGGCTGATTAATTTCATGCGCTAGTGTTGTCATTGTTTTACCCACAATTGCTAATTTAGCAGTTTGAATTAATTCATTTTGTGTTTGTTTTAAATTCTGTGATATTTTATTTTTCTCTTTCAGTACTTTAGTATAATTCTTTAAAAGAAAATTGATTTCTGTTATCTCATCCTTTCCATCTAACTTTATATCTAATTCATCCTTACCTTCATTCAATAACTCTACAACATTAATTAAATTCTTAAATCTAACACTTAAACTTTTATGCAAATAAAAATAGGTAAATAAAGCCATAAGCAATATGGAAGTAATTAATGATATAGATATAATAATCCCGATAATTTTAATCTTTACTTTTAAATCATTATTTAAGTAATCAAACTTATTTTTTGTTGCATTAAATACATCATTAGTAATTTTACTTATTGAATAAATTATATTTTTTTGTGATGTATTAATTTCTTTTACAGCAATATGATATTGATTAATCATACCAACCAATTTAGACAATTCATCTTCAGAATATACCACTTCCATAAGCATTCTAATTGTTTGATATAATGTAACAAGACTCGTTTTTTCTAAATAAATGTCTTCATTATTTCCTATTCTCTCCACTATATCTTTTAATCTAAGATAATCATCTAATCCATTTCCCTTATTTATATTATAAATAAATTGCTCTATTTCATATTTTAGTTGTTCCTCAATACTTTTCAATTGAGAGATTGCCTGTAATTCATTTTGTAGATTTACAGAAACTCTCTCCTTCTCCATTTTATCTAATTTTATTACATTCATTTGTTGCCAACTCAATTCTTGCCCCAAAGCGACTAATTCATTATTAAAATCATCGTGTAACCATTGAATTTTTGTAATAATTTCTTGCTTTTTTTGCTCAATTAAAAATCCATTTTGAATATTCTCATCTATTTTTATAATTAATTTTTTAAGTTCTAAAATAGATTTTAAAAAAACATCTTTATCTACACCATATAATAAATTATAAATCTCTATTTCTATATCAACAATATGATTATTTAATTGTTTTAATAGAATAGGTCTATTTAAATTATTTTTTAATGAAATAAATTTCCTTAAATTATCTACAAACAAATTAACACTTCCTTCTAATCTCAATGTTGCTTTTGTTTTTGGATATAAATCATCAAAGATATAATTAATCTGTTCACTTTGTTTATACCAAGAAAACAAACTTACACTACCAATTAAAATTGTTAATAATAGATTAATTGCAAATACCAACTTCAATATCTTAATAATACTATTTTTTCTTTTCATTGTAGTTCATTCAATAAATATATTGTTTCATTAAGTTTAGTTTGAAAAAAGTCTCGCCATAATTTCTCTTGAGATAAAGAAAAGTTTTTATCATTATTTATTTTTAACAAATACTCTTTATCTATTGCCTGATTTTCATCTACTGGAATTGTCGTTAAATTATTTCTAAGTTTATATAACCTTTTATTTAATGCTTTTTCTTTAGAAATTAACATAGCCCATACTTCTTTTAGCTGTGTTAATCTGAAAGTAATAGCAACATCAAATAATCTTCTAATTAGATCTTGTCTTAATAATAGAAGTTCATAATCTAAAGGTTGTTGTTCTAATAATTTTTTCTGTTGTGAATATCTAAAATTATTTGGTTGATACACTTTGAATGGAAATTTAGCAAAATATTGTATAGAAAAAACTTTATTTCTATGATTATCTAATAATGTATAAATAAACTTTTCAGCTTCTTTTTTATTTTTACTATACTGATGTATGGCAATAAAAGTAGGAGAAGCAATAGAGTTAGGGAAATAAACAAACCCCACATTAGGATCATTTAGTTCATTATTAGCATAACTATCAATACTTATACCAGCTATAGCTAATCCCATTTTTACTTTATCAACAACATTAAAACTACGAGATGATATTACAGATATATTTCCTACAATAGAAAGAAAATCTTGCCATCCTTGTTTCCATCCTTTTTGTTGTAATAACATCTCTAACATAATATGATTACTACCAGAACGGGAGGGAGAACTCATTAAAATACCATTAAAATAATTATTATTTTCTAAACTACTCCAATCTGAGGGAGTCTCAATATTATATTTCTTTAATAATTTTCTGTTATAAAAAATTCCATATCCTGAAAAAGCAACTGCTGCTGTAGTTTCACTAAGTTCATTAGGAACATATTTACTATTAATACGTAAATTTATAGGTAACGTTGATAAAAGATTCCGTTTTTGTAAATGATAAAATAAAAAAGGCGATGAACTAATAATCAAATCTACTTCATTAACACTCTGATTCATTAATAATTTTTCAAGAGACATTACTGTCGTATTAATGAACCTAACACTACTATTCTCCGGTTCTGTTTTCCATTGTTCTGAAATATAAGATGCAACTTCCGGAGAAAATGAAGTTGCAATAACTAAATTCTTTGCATTTACCGTGATAGATAATAAAGTGCAGAATAAAAAAACAGAGAGTTTTTTCTTTAATGTCATTTTTTTCCTCCACAATTTGTGATCAAAATCACAAATTTAAAATATTTTTTATATTATCTGTATTCAGTAGAGTTTATTTTTTCTCAAAAAAATTATTCTCCAGTATTTATTTAAAATACTCCTTTATTTTTGAGTCAAAATTGACACTATAATTTCCTGTTTTGAGTCATTTTTAACTCAAAAAATAAAATTTTATCTTTCAATTTCAATATATTAGCATATGTTACGATTTCTTATCGTAGAAATAAATATGTATTTATTTTTATTATTAATTGGAGAATTTTATGCTTTCATTTTTAACATCGAAACCCGGAATACCTGTTCCTGAGGCAGAAATACAAGACCGTTATAATCGTTTAAGATGGCATGCACTATTTGGCATTTTCATTGGTTATGTTGCTTATTACATTCTACGCAATAATTTTTTACTCTCTTCTCCGGAACTTATTAGTGATTTTGGTTTTACCAAAAAAGACATTGGTTTTATTTCCGGCACAATGCTAATTGTATATGGCATAAGTAAAGGTGTGATGTCTGCATTAGCTGATAAATCAAATCCAAAACATTTTATGATTTTTGGTGTATTAATGTCGGCAATCGTTAATCTACTAATGGGGTTTAGTGCTTCATTTTGGATTTTCTTATTTTTATGTATTTTAAATGGTATTTTCCAAGGTATGGGAGCTGGCCCTGCTTATGTTGTATTAGCCAGCTGGTTTCCTAGGAAGTCTCGTGGCGTTACCACTGCTATTTTTAATATTTCTCACAATGTTGGTGGCGGTCTAGTTGCACCTATTGCTGGAATAAGCATCGCTTGGCTAGGTCAAGAACATTGGCAAGCTGCACATTTTATTGTTCCTATGGCTATAGCAACATTTATCGCACTAATTTTCTATCTCTTCGGAACTGGTAGAACTTACAATGAGGGATTACCACCAACTAGTAAAATTTTGGGTACAGAAAAAGAAGAGCTTGTAGTAACTAAAGATGAAAATATTAATCTCTCTACTTGGCAAATTCTAAGAGATTATATTTTAAAAGATATCAATGTCTGGTTCGTTTCTTTTATTGATGTTTTCACCTATATGATCCGCTTTGGCGTATTAACTTGGTTACCACTCTACCTATTGGAAACTAAAGGATTTTCTAAAGGTGAGATGTCTGCTGCATTTGCAATTTTTGAATGGGCAGCAATACCGTCAACATTGCTAGCCGGGTGGCTAACTGACACCTATTTCAAAGGGCGTCGTATGCCTTTAGCCATCATTACTTTAATCGGAGTTGGATTAGCGATGTTTGCTTATTGGGGCGGTCAAGATCTACTTACAGTTACTATTGGAGCTGGAATCATTGGTTGCCTAATTTATGTTCCTATGTTCTTATCTTCTTTACAAACAATAGAATTAGTACCATCTTTTGCTGCCGGTTCTGCAACAGGATTGCGCGGATTATTAAGCTACATTCTAGGAAGCTTCTCTGGTACAGCATTATTCGGTATTCTTGCAGAACGTTTTGGCTGGGATGCTGGATTCTATTTACTCTTATTCGCAGTATGTGCTTGTATCTTCTGTTGTTATATGACCCATCTTGGTGTAATGCGTTTAGAAAAACGTAAATCAGCTGCGGCAAAATAATCAAAAAAAGAAAGGATACGCTAGCCGTATCCTTTCTACTCTTTATTCTGTTTTAGCTCACTATTGCCCAATTAATGGCTAAGTTTATATGCCACTAAATCTTCAATAGTGACCACCGGATAGCCTTGAGCTAAAGCAAATTTAACAATTTCCGGTGCTCTTGCCATTGTGCCGTCATCATTGGTGATTTCACAAATCACACCGGCTCGCTTAAAACCTGCCATTTCAGCTAAATCAACAGAAGCTTCTGTATGACCTCTTCTTCCTAAGACACCTTTGTCATTTGCCCGCAATGGAAAAATATGTCCTGGACGGTGTAAATCACTCGGTTTTGCATTATCTGCAACCGCTGCTTTCACTGTTGTTACTCGATCCTGTGCAGACACCCCCGTTGATACACCTTGTGCGGCTTCAATAGTAACAGTAAATGCTGTACGATTAACACTCGTGTTATGTTCAACCATTGGAGGCAAATCAAGTTTTTTGCACAGTTCATCGGTAATACAAAGACAAACAATGCCGCTACCATAACGGATTAACTTAGCCATTTGTTCTTTTGTGATAGTTTCCGCTGGATAGATCAAATCGCCTTCATTTTCACGATCTTCATCATCCAATACTAGCACCCCTTTTCCTTGTTTTAATGCATTAATCGCATTAAGTACACGTTGTTCCGGGCTACCAAATTGAGAAAGAATTGACTGATTCATAGTAATTTCCTTTGTTAATGTAATATTATCGCTACTAGAATCAGGGCTTGAGGGAAATACGGTAAGACACATTACAATAATGCGTTTTTAAACGTAATTAAAAAGCGAATTACATAAATAATACATAACTCACTTATTACAACAATACCGCGATTCTCTACCATCCAGACTGTTACTGTCGGCTTTGGATTTTCACCAAATCTGCTTGACTTCATAAAAAATATGAACGCTCGTGGGCTTACTTTCGTTTACCACCGGTGGGGAATTTCACCCCGCCCTGAGAATGCGAAAGAAAGTATAAAAGAAAAACAGATACTTGCCTAGTAAAATTCTATTTTTTCCCCTACAATTAACCAAGAAAAATTTAGTGGGGTACATATGTTAAATCCAAAAAAAATAGAAGAGATTATTCAACAAGTTCAGAACAATTTACCACAAGGCATTAAAGATATCGGTAGTGATGTTGAATCAAAATTAAAACAAGTTTTGCAGGCACAATTAGCTAAACTTGATGTAGTAACACGTGAAGAATTTGATGTACAAACTCAAGTTTTATTGCGTACTCGTGAAAAATTAACAGCTTTAGAGGCTAGAGTTGACGCCTTACTGCAACAACACAATGATGTTGAGCCAAAATAATCTTATCATTTTAATAAAACATAATAATTATTACTTAACTTTCTCTGTTAATGATAATTTGTATTATCTGTTAAAAAAGATAACAATAAATAAATCTGTTGTAGCGCATAAATTATTTCAGCGCTGAGTTTCAACTTTCTGATATTCTATTTATAAGGTGCAGAAAATGACTGATTTTCTTTATTTACAACAAAAACGCAAACAATTGGGAATGAAGGTTGCGGAAGTATGTGAAAAAGCACAAGTAACTCGCGCGTACTATAATCAACTCGTCGGTGGTAAAATTCAAAATCCGAGTGCAAAAAAATTAAATGCCATTCATCACGCTTTGCAGATCACCGATACCCCTAATAAACAAGTAGGTGTTATTTTTGGAAAATTTTATCCTGTTCATACCGGTCATATTAATATGATTTATGAAGCCTTCAGCAAGGTGGATGAATTACATATTGTAGTTTGCAGTGACACAGAGCGTGATTTAAAACTTTACTACGACAGTAAAATGAAGAAAATGCCAACTGTGCAGGATCGTTTACGTTGGATGCAACAGATCTTCAAATATCAACAGAAACAAATTTTTATTCATAATTTAATCGAAGATGGCATACCCGCCTATCCAAACGGATGGCAGGCTTGGTCTGATCGCGTTAAGGCTTTATTCAACGAAAAACATTTTAATCCAAGCGTAGTTTTTACTAGTGAACCACAGGATAAAATCCCTTACGAAAAATATCTACATTTAGATGTTGTATTGGTTGATCCGGAACGCACATTTTTTAATGTTTCCGCAACAAAAATCCGAACCCACCCATTTCAATATTGGAAATTTATCCCAAAAGAAGTGCGTCCATTCTTTGCCAAAACTATCGCTATTTTAGGTGGAGAAAGTAGTGGTAAGACTGTTCTAGTGAATAAGTTATCTGCTGTTTTCAATACAACTTCTGCTTGGGAATATGGTAGAGAATTTGTTTTTGAAAAGCTGGGTGGTAATGAACAGGCTATGCAATATTCAGACTATCCACTAATGGCGCTTGGCCATCAACATTATGTCGATTACGCATTACGCCACGCCAATAAAATTGCTTTTATTGATACTGATTTTATTACTACACAAGCTTTTTGTATTCAGTACGAAGGTAAAGCACATCCATTCTTAGATTCAATGATTAAAGAGTATCCTTTTGATGTTACTATTTTATTAAATAATAATACAAAATGGGTCGATGACGGTATGCGTAGCTTAGGCACTCAACAACAACGCCAACGTTTTCAACAGCTATTAAAGAAATTATTGGAAAAATACAACGTCCCTTATATTGAAATTGAATCTCCTAGCTATTTAGAACGTTATGCTCAGGTAAAACAAATTGTGGAACGCATCTTAAATGACGAATCAGTTTATGATTCCGTTGAGTACAAGGAGAAATAGAGCTTAATGTTGTTATTCGCTGGTGATCCCCACGGTTCATTTGAACATCTTTATCCATTTATTCAGGGTAATCAATCTGTGTCATTGATTATCTTGGGTGATCTTCAACTTACTGACTGTCGAGAGCTAGATAAACTAGCACATTATTGCGACCTCTGGTTTATTCACGGCAATCACGATAGTAAAACACCAGCAGCATTTAAAGCGATTTGGGGTAGCGAATGGAAAAGCAGGAATCTACACAGTCGAGTGGTAGAAATTGAAGGAGTTAAAGTTGCCGGGTTAGGTGGTGTTTTCCGAGGTCAGATCTGGATGCCACCAAATAAACCACTATTTTTTGATCCAATCCACTATTGCCAATATTGTTCACAAGAAAAAATTTGGCAAGGTGGTTTACCGTTACGTCATCGTACTTCCATCTTTCCTTCCGATTTTGAATTATTGGAACAGCAAACAGCGGATATCCTTATTTGTCACGAAGCGCCAAAACCTCATCCCTCTGGTTTTTCTGTTATTAATCAACTTGCAGAAAAAATGGGGGTGAAAAAAATTTTTCACGGTCATCACCACGATAATTTTAATTACACGGCACTTAAAACCCGCCCTCGTCCATATCAAATTTTTAATATTGGTTTTCGCAGTTTAAGTGATATAGAGGGGGAATATTTATTGATTGGAGTAGATGATAGGGAAAAATAGTGCTTGTATTTGCTTCAAATTATCACACAAGCACGGTTTATTACTTTCTACTTAATATGACCTTGATCGAGGTGAACCACATCAATTTGCTTATTCGGCTTTACTTCAAAAGCTTGCTCAAAACCTTTTACAAATAACCCTTGTTGCGGAATTAAGTGAAACAGCGAAAAATCTTGAAATTCTATTAACTCCAACATAATGTCACCATGTCGTTGGCGTAATAATTGTGTTCCTACTATCCATTTTTCACTATCTTTAACAACTTCCTCAACTTTCGCCATTGCACTAAAACGACGACGGGCAAAAAATTACAAATCGCAGCATCCAGTTAAACTATAGTCTTAATCCTGACTCCAAATATATCGACACCCGATTTACACTATCACAACAACACAAAAGAGCTAGAAGATCAAATAGATAATGATCTCCATGACACAACAAAATTCTCGACTTGGGGCTTTAACCTACAAAACAACAGTGCATTTGATTACATCACATTAACCTATGGAGTTGATTATTATCAAGATAAAGCAAAGACATTTAGACAAACCAATCAAACGGAAGCCGGCTTATTCCGCCCTAATAACTATAATGCTCAATCAGATGTAGTTGGTACTTATTTATTAAGCTATATTCCAATGTTTAATGATAAATTAGTACTATCACCAAGTATTCGTTATGACAATTATCGAAGCAAAGAAAAAAGCCAAGGAAATTATTCGGAACATGGAAAGCTACAGATTGGTTAGATCTTTCCGCACGTTATAATGAAGCATTCAGAGCTCCTTCATTACAAGAAAAATTTACTTCCAGAAACCATTTTGGCTATAGCAGTCGTGGTGAGCAACCTCAAATAAATTTGTCTCTAATCCTAATTTGAAACCTGAGATTGCAAAAAATAAAGAAATTTCAGCATATTTTCATTTTAATAATTTAATCACACAAAATGATGTGAAAAATCTTATTAATCTCGAAACCTACTATTCGCATCCGAATAGTGCTTTTAATCTTATGCCGAATCTTTCGCAATATCGTAATATTGCAGACGCTCGTTTGCGTGGGTTTGAAATAGAAGGCAAATACAGCATAGACAATCTTTCTTTTGCATTCAGTTATGGTCAAACACACGGTAAAAATAAAAATAGTGGGGAATATTTAGAAAACATCAACGCCGATAAATATTCAGCCGCTATTGATTATGCTTTATTTGCAAACGCACTCAAGCTGGGAGCAAGAATCAGTTACTATGCAAAACAGGATCGTGTCCCTAAAGGTTATACATCTTATCCAAGTTATACATTAACGGATTTAACAGCTAGCTTTTCGACACTATCGGGAAGTTTAAAAAATATACGTATTGATTTAGCTATTGATAACCTATTTGATAAACATTATGTATCAGCATTTAACTTAATGGAAGGAACCGGTCGCAATGTGAAGGTTGGTGTAAGTTACTACTTCTAAATGTCATTAAAAAAGGAACGAGAGTTCAATCTCTCGTTCCCATTCCAACGTGATCTATTTCAATTTCACTTCATCAAGCCATTTCTTTGTTAAACGTTTACCTTCTTCATCTGAACCGAAACGATCAAAATCAAAATTAATTAAATGTAATTTCTTTGGATCAGCTGAATTTGGAGAAGCTTCTGCGTAAATATTAGTTGGAATTTGATACATTTTTTCCTTACGCCACGGTATTTCCTGTGCTTCTGCACTCAATGCCCAATCCATAAATAATTTAGCATTTTTTAAATTACGTGCGCCTTTGATAATACTGATACCACCTAAAGAATAACTATCCCCTTCACAAGGTAAAATTGCTTTAACCGGTGCGCCTTTTTCTTTTTCAGTCTCATAGCCATGAATAAAACCGACAGTTACCGCAGCATCACCTCGCGAAAGATTGGTTTTTTCTGTTCCACTTTGAGCATAATTTGAAATATTTTTATGCAAAGCTTTCAAATAACGGAATGCTTCATCTTCACCAAATAACTGTACCAATGTTGCAATAAAAGTATAACCCGTACCGGAACTTCTCGGATCCGGCATTTGTACTTGATCTTTAAACTTCGGATCAATCAAATCTTTCCAACACTTCGGATACTCTTTAATCCCTAATTGCTTAAATTTTTCCGTATTTACTCCCATTCCTAGCACAATCATATAGCCAATTGAAGTATATTCACCGTGCTTATCCAATAATGATTTCAATTGAGGAATAGTTTCTGCCTGCTTGGGGGAACGATAAGGATAAAGTAACCCTAAATCTGCAGCTTGGAAATGTGGTTCAAGCGTACCTCCATACCAAATATCACCTTGTGGTTTTGTTTTTTCTGCTTTAATTTTAGATAAAGTTGAACCAGTACTGTTACGTACAAATTTCGCATCAACATTATATTTTTCACTAAAAATCTGTGTCATTCTTTCACAAACCCGATATTGAACACTACAGTAAATAGTAAGTTGACCTTCAGCTTTTGCCTGATGAACTGGCATAAACATTACCAATAAACTAGAAAAAATCAGCGTTTTTAATAACATATTTTTAATAAATTTTTGTTGAGAATAATAAATTTGCATAAACACTTCCTTGAAATTGATAAAGAGACTAACTGAGGAGAAATAAAATAGAAGATTCCAATATCAAATTGAAATATATAAAGAAATTTCGCATTAGTTCCCTACGTCAGTATTAGCTGAATCAGGTTAACGGGTATTTTCTCAGCCTCAAAGCACCCCGACTAATTCTCGATAAGTATAAAGTTTGTTAAACTTTTATGTCAAATAAATTCCTTCACAAAAATAAGGCACACCGAAGTGTACCCTATCAAGTTTATGTGGGGTAATTATTAAATCTTAGTGATTTTTGCTGGTAATCCTTGTCGCACCGCTGAACCACAAACCCAATCAACCCAAGGTGAAGCGATCTGTTTGGTATCATCAATCAAGCCAAGATCATTAATATTAATGCCCTGCTTAATGCGCTCATCGCCGGCAATCACTTTGCCATCAATTTCATAGCTGGTTGCACCCAGTTGTTTATGTCCATAACCGTGTTCAATCGCGATTGTACCCGACATCACGCCGTCAATAACCATTACTTGCACATTCACTTTGCCGCCAGGTGTCGCTAATTCCACCAAATCACCGTGAGCAATTTTAAATTTAACCGCATCTTGGCTGTTCATTGCCACAATGCCGCTTGGCTTAATGCTATGAAGGCGTAACAATGGCGCAGTAATGCTGCTCATCAAATTCGATTTAAACGACATCAAAGAAAACGGCCATTCTGCTTTCGGATAACGACTTTCAACGGTACTGTTATCCGCAAATTGTGGTGCAAAATATTTCGGGCAACCGTGATAATGCTCACCGTTTTGATGATTTTTCGCTTTTGCCACCGTAGGATTCCACACCTGCAAGCACGCTTTCCATTTTGCTGTCATATTTTCACCGTCCCACGCACTGTTAAACGGCGCAAAACGTCCGCCTTTACAGAAAACGGTCGCGGCTTTCAACACTTCTTCCGGTTTTAAGGTTTTATTAAGCAACGGCATAATGCGTTCAACACCGGACAATAAACGATCTTCCTGTGTCGCATCATTCACCGGCTGTTTACCGTCAAAAGCGATGTTGGCGGCAGCACGTAAGAAATAATCTTCACTGCAGTTTAATGGATAAGTCTGCTGCTGATTATCGCTGATGGCATTCTCACCAAATCCCGGCAAGCCCATTGCCTTAGCAACGTGAATAATAAAACTTTCCATACAGATAGTTTCACCATCGGCATTCTTGGCATTTGCGGATTGAATAACCGGCCAACGCGCCGTGCTGGTTTTAGTCGGCACACCTGCCCACGGCGTACTAAAGCCCCAGCTTTCAAAGTTGTGTGTATCCGGCACGATATAGTCCGCCAACGCAGTGGTTTCATTCATAAAAGCGTCCACAGCAATAAATAACGGCAACACTTTCGGATCACGTAACTTCTCTTCAGCAATATGATGAATACCAGTTAAACCATATAATGGATTGGTCATATGGCTAATCCACGCTTTTAATGAATAAGGATAACCTTGCAAGGCGGAGGTAATCATTTCCGACATTTGACCGCCAACAAACGGATACCAAGCTGCACGTGCAGGATAAGGCGAGCCTTGCGCCGATTTGCGTTTAAACTCACTTGATTTTTCATACTCACGTTTACTGCGCGCTAAATTTGTGCCTTTTGGTTTCACCATATCCGGGAAAGTCGCTAGATTGTAACGAGGACCGGGCGCAAAATCTTTGAATTTACCGCCGCTGACACTCATTCCGCCTTTCTTGTTCATATTACCAATCATCACATTGAGCAATAAAATCGCCCACGCGGTATAAAAACCATTGCTTTGCATTGTGCCGCCGTGAGTAATGGCAACCGCTTTATGTCCGTGTGAAGTAAATTCTTTTGCCAAAGCTTCGATTGTTGCCACCGGCACTCCGCACAAAACTGCATACTCTTGCAATGTATGTTCAAAGCAAGACTCTTTTAATAGAGTCAAGGCAGACTTCACTGCCACAGCAGAGCCATCTTTTAAGATAACGGTTTCATCCACCCAAATTTGCGCTTTTGCGGACGATTTAGCGGCAACAAATTGATCATCTTCCGCATTTTTCACTAAATCATAATTTTCCACCACTTTATCTTCCGCATCCGGTGCAACATCAAATAGATCCTGTTCTGTCAATGCTTGACCAAAGCGTGGGTATTGTGGTTCAACGATAAATAAATGAGAGGCATTACAATAGCTTACTGCACCTGCCTGCTGCATTGCAAATTGGCTCGGTAATGATAAGTAATCTGCATTAAAGCGTTCATTTTCAATAATCCAACGCAGCATTGCCAATGCCAACGCTAAATCACCTCCCGGTAAAACCGGCACCCAACGATTGTTTTGCGTAGCGTGTGTTGACGTTAATTCCAATCGAGGCGAAACCACCACATAATCAAAATTATCTCCCGCACGTTTTTTCGCTAATTGACGTGCCTGACGTTTGAACGGGTTGCCTGACTGTGCCGGTGAAGTTCCCATAAAGAGAATAAATTCACAATTATCCCAATCCGGTTTTGCGTGTGAATTTTTATCCAAATCATTCATCACCGCACCGGAACCAGCACGATAGGACAAACCGCAATAAGAGCCGTGAGAAGCAAAATTAATAGTACCGAAACTGTTATTCGCAAAACGTTGCAATAACGGCTGTCTACCTTCCGGACCGGCAAAAGTCACGAAAAGCTGGTTCGCTTTCGGGCCAAAATCCGGATTTTCCGCATCTACTGGAGTTTTCAAATCACGAATTGCTTTTAAGCCATCAATATGACCTTCACCAAACAGATCACCCCCATTCACCACTTCTTCAATTAATTGTTCAAAGCTAATGGTTTTCCATTTACCTTCGCCACGTTTACCCACACGTTTTAATGGTTGCGTAATGCGATAAGGGCTGTTTACTCCTTCCATAAACGCCGCACCACGCGCACAAGCGGTGGAACGATTTTCCAAACCGTTTTCGCCTGCTACACTTAATTCTGCTTGTTGTAACGAGGTGTTGTAATCTAAATATTCATCGGCAGAAAGCGGATGATACGGATTACCACTGATGCGAATAACTTTATTTTGTTTCAAATCCACTCTGGCACGCAAACCGCAAAGTGTCCAACATCCCATACATTGAGTATTACACACAACTTGATCAGCATTCGGCATCACTTTATTATTCTCAACCTTATATTCCGGTGCGAGTGAATTACCGTGAATGTTATGTTTGGTTTTTTCACCGGAAGAACCTGTGAAAACGCCATTAGCAATTTCTTTCACTTTTGGTGAATAACCGGCTACAAAAGCAGCAGCACCACCAACAGCCAAACCACCTTTAAGTAAATTACGACGTTTATTATCCATTACGCTGCTCCTTATTAATGAATCCGAATAATTGCCACAAAATCACACTTACAGTCACCCATAAACCGGCTACCGAAAGCATTCCTAATCCGCCGTCAACGCCCCAATTAAACTGATATGGGTTCATTAATGCGTTATATTTTGCGACAGTTTGCACTTCAAGTAACAACACCCAACGAACCATTGCGGTTAAGATAAGTGAAGCAATTAATAACAGACATTGCATTGTTTTTGCCTGTGTGGTGAACAGTGCCAATAATAAAGTTAATCCCCAAATAATAGCAGTGAATGCAACCGCCGGACGAGCTTGCCACAAAATGGATAAATCCAAGGCAGTTTCTGATGAGCGATAATAAATAGCACCAACGGTTGTGGCTAATAACAGCAAACAAGCAATCACTAATGGTTTCATTAGCACTTTATTATTTGTACCGTTAATCATAGAAACCGCAAAATGTGTCAACAGAATTGCGCTCGGTAACGCACTGAAAATAATCAATGGAATGAGCCAAGGTTGATGCCACAACGGGCGCGCAGCAACGTTATATACTTCCATTGAAGTATAAAGCAGAATTAAGACACTGCTGATGATAGTTAAAATTCTAAAAATCCAACACCAAAGCGCGTTATTTAAATTGCCGACATAAAGCAATGCCAACCATTTTTGTGTTGGACGTTGCGGTAATTGACGCAATAAAAACAGAATATAACCGACCAAACTCAACATAAAAATGGGTAGGAAAATTGAGCCCCACGCCATCCACGACCAATTCGCCAAATAAGCATAGAAATGCCACACTCTTCCCGGCTGATGTAAATCCGCAGTGAGCGCAATCGGTGCAACAATGGCAAAGCTTAATGCGACTAACAACGCTATCAATTCCGACTTAGGCTGATAGGGTTTAACAAAAAAGCGAAGACAAAGTGCAGCAATAATGGCGCATAATGCCAAGCCGATATAGAAGAAATAACTTACTGCCCAAGGTAGCCACGCAATGGCTTGCGGTTCAACTAAAACTTCGCGAATCATCATTATTCCCCCTTACCTTGCCAAAGCATAGGTTGTCCCTGTACACGGCTTACAAACGCATCATCAAGCCCTAAATAGAAAACGTGCGGCTGTGTTCCTGCTTCCGGTTTCAACACTTTTAATTGATCTTTATGACTATCAAACAGTTTTCTGATTTGGCTGTTCGGATCGGCAAGATCGCCAATAATACGTGCCCCACCGACACAACTTTCCACGCACGCCGGTAACAAACCTGCCTCCAAACGGTGCGCACAAAACGTGCATTTATCCGCTGTTTTGGTCTCTTCATTGATAAAACGGGCATCATAAGGGCAAGCTTGAACGCAATAAGCGCAACCGACACAACGTTCATTATCGATAACGACAATGCCGTCTTTTTGTTGATAAGTTGCCTGCACCGGGCAAACCGGCACGCACGGCGGATTATCGCAATGGTTGCATAATCGTGGTAATAACACGTTGTTTACTGTCTGCTTACCATCGGTAATTTCATATTGACGTACCGTTGTACGAAATTCGCCTATCGGTGTTTGATTTTCTATATTGCAGCTGACGGTACAAGATTGACAACCGATACAACGGCGTAAATCAATAATCATCGCATAACGATGCTGTTGATCACCGCCACGTCTAGGTGGCTGAAACGCAATACTTTCAAGCGGAATCAAACTTGCGCCGAAAGTGAGTGCGGTCAGCGATTTAAGTGCTGTTCGTTTAACACTATCCATAATTTCCCCACTATTGTCGTTTTGTGCTATTGTTGGTTCTATCGTATTGTGGTTTACCCTAAAATCGGTATCTATTGTGGTTTTCCACATAAATAGTATGGGTATTGATCTGAGTCAAAAAATAGGAGGCAATTTTGAGGAAATTCATTGTGCTTTCACTGACTTATATAATGCTGTCGCTCTTTCCCTTTTTCGCCGGAGCAGATAATTGGAAAATCGGTATTTTGGCACAGCGCGGAGAAACTTTTTTATCACAACAGTGGCAACCGTGGATAACTTGGTTAAATCAACGTTATCCACAACAGCATTTTTCGTTGGTGCCGTTGCAACTTGACGATCTTTCCCAAGATAAAGCCGACAACATTGATTTTATTTTAACCAATCAATCGCAATTTTTTTATCTCAATGATCAGCCTGTCCGTTGGTTGGCAACATTACAATCCCCTCGTCAGCAACACACCAATGTCGGTAAAGTTGGCAGTGCAATTTTAGTTAATACAGATAGTGATTTTTATCAAATCACTGATTTAAAAGGGAAAACATTAAGTGCGGTTGGCGAAAATGCCTTTGGTGGTTTCTTACTCGGCTACAACGTGTTATATCAACAAGGTTTAGTTGAAGATAAAAACATTTTTTTCCGTTTCAGCGGTTTTCCGGTTGATAATACCGTTTTCTGGCTGCAACAGCATAAAGTTGATGCTGCCATTGTGCCTGTTTGTATCTTAGAAGATTTAGCACGTGAAGGAAAAGTCAATTTCTCAGATTTCCGTATATTAGCGCCACAAAATAACGACTTAGGCTGTGTCTCCAGCACACCGCTGTTACCAAACTGGTCGTTAGCAGCAATGAAGCAAGTACCGAATAATGTAGTAAAAAAACTGATGACCATTCTACTCGGCGATGTTCCGGCAGATTTACCGCAATGGAATCCGCCTTACTCCGACCAGCAAGCGGATAATATTTTGCGAAATCTTTTCCGTCATCCACAACAACAAAATTTATGGCAAAGCGTAAAATATTGGATTAATCAGCACCAGTGGCAATTATTGTTGCTTCTATTTTTTATTATTTTCAATTACTTATGGATTAGTTATCAGGTTCATCGTAAAAGTAAAGCGTTAACCCAAGCCCATCCAAAAAATGTTGCCGAACTCATCAGAAAAGTGGATTTACTCAATTAGATAAAATCTATAAATGGACTTCACTGTATCCTTTTTCTACTTTCATATTTTATATATGTACTAAGAAAGTATTGTTTTCATTCTTCAATGATTTTTGTCTATTCAATACTAATAACGCAATAAATTGTAAATTATAACACTTAAAACATATCAATTATTTCCAATTAAGAAACAATTAGTTTCATTATCTCACATTGAAAGAGAATATTTTCTGTATATAATCCAGGATTTCTTAAAGAATAGAAAAAACTAATGTTTGCAGGAGTCTTATTTGCCCTTACAGCAACAAACGTAAGTGCAATTGATGTGGTAAGTAAAGATGGCAAAGTGGATTTTGGTTCACGTTTTGAAGCAACGGTTTTAACTAACAATGTTGATGGCGGTTGGGAGATGATCTGGGGGCCGAAAGAGCAACTTTGGCTAACGGAACGTGCAGGCAGAAATATCGTGAGCATTGATCCAAAAACAGGAGAAAAAACTGTGTTATATCATTTTGCCAATGCCTATGAGCAATTCCCTCATCAAGGCGTGCTAGGATTAGCATTAGATCCTAACTTTGATGCAGGCGAACCTTATGCCTATGCCGCTTATACTTACAACGATGGCGATAAAAAATTCGCTCGTATTGTTCGTTTAACTTATGATGCCAAAGCGAATAAGTTGGGCGAGGAAAAAATCGTTCTTGATGGCATTATTGCGGGCGTGGATCATAATGCCGGACGCATTAAATTTGGCCCCGATGGCAAAATTTACTACACCACAGGGGATTTAGGGCATAACCAAGGCAAGCACGTTTGTGATGAAATTACCTCACAAAAATTGCCGACTGCTGAGCAAGTGAAAAACCACGATTACAGCGCTTACAACGGAAAAAGTTTGCGTATCAACAAAGACGGCTCAATTCCTGATGATAACCCAGTGATTAAAGGTGTAAAAAGCCACGTTTATACTTATGGACACCGTAATCCACAAGGCTTAGTTTGGGTAGGTAATAACCTTTACAGCACAGAGCAAGGACCTTCCAGTGATGATGAATTAAACAAATTGGAAGCAGGCGGAAACTACGGTTGGCCACACGTTGCAGGCTTTAAAGATGATTTAGCCTATGTTTATGCTAACTATTCGGCGGCAAAAAACTGCCAAAATGTGAAATTCGATCCGAACATTATTCCTGAAGGCGTGCCAACGCAAAAAGAAACAGATTATAAAGAGCCTGTGGTTGATCCTGTAAAAACCTTCTTCACGGTTAATAACGACTACAACTACACCAATGCGACTTGTGGCAAGTTATCATATATTTGTTGGCCAACCATCGCCCCAGGTAATGCGGTTTATTATCCCAAAGATGGCGTAATACCAGAGTTCCGCAACTCATTACTATTGGCAACCTATAAGAGCGGTGCGATTTATCAAGTAAAAATGAACGAAGATGCGAGCAACGTACAAGGCGACACAGCGAAATATTTCACCAGTGCCAACCGCTACCGTAACGCATTGATTAGCCCAGACACCCGTAAAATTTATGTGGTAACTGACAATATGGGGAACGGTCGTCAATTAGATGACACACCAACTTCCAAAATGGCAAACCCAGGTTCAATTATTGTGTTTGAATATGTAGGCAACTAACAAATCGCCTTCCGATCATTAAAGGGTTGAATTTAAAACAATTTCAACCCTTATTTTGTCCTTTCAACGAACGAATTTTCGATTTTTTCGGTTGTGAGGAAACCGAACCGAGATAAATGGCGAACATCGTAATTGCTGCGCCACCCCATTGAATCAGATTGATTGGTTTATCCAGCACGGAATAATCAATCACCAGTGCGGCAATCGGTTCAGAAAGCAGCAACAAACCGGTTACCGCCAATGATAACAACGGCACTGAATAGGCGATCATTCCCCACGCAAAACATTGCATCACCGCACCGTACACAAAAACCCAAAACCAATCCAAGGCGGTTGTCGGATAAAGATTGTCAAAATTAAACAGTAACGAAGGGATAATTAAAGCCAAAATACCGCCGACACTGACCAACAACATTAAAGGGAAAATGGCACAAGGTTCGGCTTCGTGCGTTTTACGAATATAAACCATCGATAACGCCAACAACAAACTGGAGGCAACGCCACTGACAAAGCCCCACAAAGCATTATCATTGTGCTGAAATTCACTGCCGGTAATCAAATAAACACCGATAACTGCCAACACTAAACTGAACAACTGCACTGCGGACTGTTTCTCTTTGAAATAGAAAAAGCCAATAGCGGCAAGAAAGAAAATCTGCAAACTGTTCAATAAGGTGGAAATTCCCGGCCCGACCGCATACACACTTTCGTGCCACAATCCCAAATCAAAAGCTAAAAATACACCTGCCAGTAAACCATAACGAATTGTCTGTTTTGACTTCGGGAACGGTTGTTTGAAAAGTTTTGCTAAAATAAAAAAGATGATTGCCGCAATCAATAACCGCCAAAACGCAATGGCATAAGCGCCCACCGGAACGTGAGCAACAATCAAACTGCCCAAACCGAAAACAATACATCCAATCAAGATGCCGGGAATTGCAAGCTTTTGTTTTTGCATAGAAATTTCCTCAATATGAGATTATTTTTTTGATGCCTGATATAACTCCATTGCTTTCGGCATTAATTTTTCTAAATGTGCTTTACGCGACTGATCGCTCGGGTGAGTAGAAAAAATGGTTGGCACATTACCGCCACCGCCCAATCGCTGCATTTTATCCCATAAACCGGGAGCAACTTGCGGATTATAACCGGCTTGCGCACTCAACATTAAACCAATCTCATCTGCTTCGCTTTCCGCACTACGAGAGAAAGGTTTCATTACCCCAAGATCAGCTACTGTACCAACCATATCCTGAGACAAGCTGCTATCCATTCCCTGATATGCTAATGAAACAGAAACAATAGCTGCCACCACACCGACTGCGGTTTGGCGATTTGCTTGGCTTTTACCGTGCTCCAACAATGCGTGCGCCATTTCGTGTCCTATCACCACCGCGATCTCTTCATCGCTTAAACCTAATTTATTGACTAAACCGGTATAAACCACCATTTTACCGCCCGGCATTGCCCACGCATTCACTTCATTTGATTTAATCACCGACACTTCCCAAGAAAAAGGCACGCCAGTTTTATTGTATTGACGAGCATAAGGCACCATTCGATTAAACACTCGATGCACACGTTTTGCCGTTGTTGAGGTGGTATCAACATTGCCTTTCTGCTTTTCCGCAGCAATCGCTTGACGATATTGGTTCGCCGCACTCTGATTCATTGTGCGGGTATCGGCACAACTTGCCACTAAAAATAAGATAAAACAGCTGCTTAAAATACGTTTAGAAATGGTTGATAACATCATCTTTTTCCCCTGTTCTCTCGGTAAAATGCTCACTATCATTTCTTTTTTTCTATTAAAGATCAATAGCAATTTTTTAACATTTCACCCATTTGCCAGTAAATTTTTGCGATAACGTGCCGGTGTTGTACCGAACTGTGCTTTAAAAGCATCAAAAAATGCCGCCTCCGATTGATAACCGATCTGCGCCATAATTTGGCTTGATGACAAATTTGTCTGCCGTAACAACTTCGCCGCCATCGACATTCTCAGCAAACGAACAAAGGCTTGCACACCCATTCCGCTTAACTGTTGAAAACGACGCGCAAAAGTGGCGCGCGACATATAAGCCTTTTGTGCTAACTGCTCAATGGTGTAATTATCCGCCAAATTGTGAAAAATCGGCGTAATTGCCTTGCTCAAGGCCGGGTCTGAAAACAGCCGAATTAAACTCTGCTGTTCCGACAATGAAGAGAGATGACGCAACGCAAACAGCAATAAAATTTCACACATTGATTTGATTACGGTGGCACTGCCCAAATGACGCGCTAACGCCTCCTGATAAATTAAGCTGGACAACGCACTCAACTGCGGAATCTGTTTCAACGAAACAATCAACGGTTCCGGCAACAGTGATAACAAACCAGCAGCAGCTTGATTCCCTGCTCGGTAATGCCCACAAATCATCTGCAACGAAGGATCTTGTTGGCAATTATGCCGATACAAAATGCCGTTTTGTTGCTCTACCTGCACGGAAGAATATTCCGCCGCATCGCCAATTTGGTGCATACTGCCTTGCGTCCATAAACAGAAATCACCGGCTTGCAAACGGTGCACGCTTTTATCCGATCGCATTTGACAATGACCGCTCAGCAACAAATGAAAACAGGCTTTCCCTTTTTCCGCTTGCGGTGCTTGCATTAAATAGGGCGAACGAAAGCTACAAAAAACATCAATTTCTGTTTTTAAATCTAAAAGTTCCAAAAATTTATCAATACTGTCCATATTCACAAAATAAGACGAAAACATAGTTTTTTGCTATTTTAGCAGCTTTATCGTCTAATCAACATCGTGCAAAATAGCGCCCATCGGACAACAATATGAAGAATTTTAAGGAGCATCTTATGTTAGATTGGAAAAAATTACGCACTCAATTAATGAATCGTTTAGGCTTATTAGGCAAATTACAACCGAATACGATGCAGGCTTATCAACTGCTCAGTAAAGCCGGCGATGACGTGTTGGATTTGAAAACCAAAGAGTTGATTTCGCTTGCTTGTGCGGTAACCACTCGTTGCGATGGTTGTATTGATGTGCACACCGATGCCGCGATTAAAGCCGGTTGCACACAAGAAGAGATTGCAGCGGCATTAAGCGTGGCGATCGCAATGAATACCGGCGCAGCAATGGTTTATTCCGCACGTGTTCTTGATGCACACGAAGCGTGGAAAAATAATAATTAAGCGCAATGCAGATAAAAAAACAAAAGCCGTTATTTCTGAAAAGAATAACGGCTTAATTGCATTAAATGACAAGATTATTTTTTAGCACGCTCAAACGAAGCTAAGATTTCTTCACGCGCTGCGGCGGCATCTGCCCAGCCGTCTACTTTCACCCATTTTCCGGCTTCTAAGGCTTTGTAGCTTTCAAAGAAGTGTTGGATTTGTGCTTTCAATAATGCCGGAATATCGTTCACATCTTTGATGTGATCATATTCTTTCGTTAATTTGCTGTGTGGCACGGCAATCACTTTTGCATCTTGACCTGATTCGTCAGTCATTTTTAACACGCCGACCGGACGGCAACGAATGACTGAACCCGGTTGTAACGGATATGGCGTTGGTACTAAAACATCAACAGGGTCACCATCTAAAGAGAGGGTGTTGTTGATATAACCATAGTTTGCCGGATAGAACATTGCAGTTGCCATAAAACGGTCAACAAATAATGTGCCGGTTTCTTTGTCAACTTCGTATTTAATCGGATCTGAATTCGCCGGAATTTCAATCACAACATAAATATCATCCGGTAATTCTTTGCCGGCAGGTACATTTTTTAAACCCATTGTTTTATTCCTTCTAAGAAAAGTTAATCATTCAGTATATAGGGCATTTTATAAGGCATTGCCCTATAAAAACGTTGCGATTATAGCCCTAATCGCAACAAATTGTCGAGGATTAGCTCAACAGCGTTATTCCATATTGAAATAAGCTCCAAGCAATCATTAGCATAATCACGCCAATCACAAAATCAAGAATTCGCCAAGTGATCGCTTTTCGAAAGAGCGGTGCTAACAATGTTGAGCCGTACGCCAAACCGAAAAACCACGTGGCAGAAACACAAAGTCCGCCAATTAAGAAGGCGATCTTTTCCTGCCACGCCAATGTGCCACCGATACCGCCGATAATCACCACCGTATCAATATAAACGTGCGGATTCAGCAAAGTGACGCTCAACGTTAATAAGATGGTTTTGGCTAAAGACGCACTATTTTCCCCGGCTTGCAGTTGCAAACCGGCATTGCCACGATAAGCGCTGCGCCACGCTCGCAAACCATAAATCAACAAAAAACCGGCTCCAATGAACGCTAATGTCACGGAAGCAACATTATTGTGACTGATAAAAGTTCCCAACCCCAAAACGCCGAGGGTAAACAGCACCACATCACACAAAAAGCAGATTAAGGCAACCGCAAAAATATGCTGTTTCAGCAAGCCTTGTTTCAGCACAAACGCATTTTGTGCACCGATAGCGACAATTAAACTGCCTGTCACTAACACGCCGTGAATAAAAGCGTTCATAGTTCTCCTTGATAAAGATTAACCGCACCTTGATAACCCAGCTGTCGCCAAGCCTCATAAACAGTAACCGCCACTGAATTGGAAAGATTCATACTACGACTGTTGGCACACATCGGAATACGAATTTTCTGTTCAATCGGCATTGTATTTAAAATAGCCATCGGAATGCCTCTGGTTTCCGGCCCGAACATCAAATAATCTCCCAACTGGAACTTCACTTGGCTGTGCGCCGGTCCGCCTTTAGTGGTTAAAGCGAACAGCCGTTTAGGTTGTTCACTCTCTAGAAATTCAGCATAACTTTGATGATGTTTAATTGTGGTGTATTCGTGATAATCCAAACCGGAACGGCGTAAACGCTTGTCATCCCACTGAAAGCCAAGCGGATGAATCAAATGCAAGCGAAAGCCACAGTTAGCACAAAGACGAATAATATTTCCCGTATTTTGTGGGATTTCAGGTTCATAAAGGACAATATCTAACATAATAAAACTTCTTAAAAATTCAAAACAGTTCAATAATTTATTTTTCTTAACTATTATCACAAATTGCTTAGGCACAGAAATGCCTAATCAATTTTTCTAATAATGCTTTGGTCGGTTGAATATATTCCGCCGATAAAAATTCGTCTGGTTGATGCGCCTGTTCGATTGATCCCGGCCCTAACACCAAAGTTGGACAAAGCTGTTGAATAAACGGCGCTTCAGTACAATAGTTAGCAGACACACAAGGCTTGCCTAATAATTTTTCTACCACAGCCACAATTTCTGCTTTGTGTGAGCATTCATAACCCGGAATACCATCATGAAGGTGCTTAATCTGAATCATATCACCGTATTGTTCGATCAACGGTTGTAATTTTTCCTGCACCATTTCATCCAATGATTCCAATCCCATATTCGGCAACGGTCGAATATCAAACTGTAGTTCACAACAACCACAAATACGATTAACGGCATCACCTCCGTGAATAGAACCGAAATTCATTGTTGGATACGGCACCGCAAAAAAATCATTATGAAACTTCGCTTTCAGCTCATTGCGCAACTCAATTAAATGTGCTGTCGCTTGATGCATAATTTCAATCGCATTCACTCCCTTTTCAGGATCACTAGAATGTCCGGAACGTCCGATTACTGTCACGCTATCACCGAAATGTCCTTTATGAGCGCGCACCGGCTGCAACGAAGTTGGCTCACCGATAATAGCACAATCCGGACGAATCTCCGCGTGCTGCGCAAACGTTCTTGCCCCCAACATCGTGGTTTCTTCATCAGCGGTTGCCAAAATCCGCAACGGCTTCTGTAATTTGCTTAAATCCATATCTCGCAACGTGTCGACAATAAAGGCAAAAAAGCCTTTCATATCGGCTGAACCTAACCCATAAAAACGACCCTCTTTTTCAGTTAATTTAAAGGGATCAAACTGCCAACGACCGGCATCAAACGGCACCGTATCGCTATGCCCTGCCAGCAACAATCCGCCGGCACCTTCGCCGTAGGTTGCCAATAAATTGAATTTATGATTTGAGCCGGCAATTGGTAAAATATCGACTTTAAAACCAAGATCGTGCAACCAACTTGCTAATTTCTCAATTAACGGTTGGTTACTATGATCGAGTTTAGGATTATCTGTGCTGCTAATTGTCGGAATTTCAATAAGTTGTGAATATAACGAAAGAAAATTGGGAAGATTTGCCATATTTACCTCAAATAAACATTGATTCAAATAAAATAATTATGCAAAATATTAGCATAATTAATCACTATTTTATTTATTATGCTTAAAACACTCATCATCGGAGCGAGCGGTTATACAGGTGCCGAACTCGCCAACATTATTACCAAACATCCACAATTTGAACTTTGTGGACTCTATGTTTCTGAAAACAGTCTGGATAAAGATAAACCTATTTCCGAGATTTATCCACAACTAAAAAGCGTTGTTGATTTACCTTTACAACCATTACCGCAAGATTTAACCGAATTGGCTAAATATGCAGATTGTGTTTTTCTTGCCACTGCTCACGAAGTAAGCCACCGCCTCGCACCCATCTTTTTAGCCGGTGATTGCAAAGTGTTCGATTTATCCGGTGCTTACCGCGTGAATAATGCCGAGTTCTACCAAAAATTTTACGGCTTTGAACACCAATATCCACAATTATTGGAAAAGGCGGTTTACGGTTTGGCGGAATGGAATGAACAGCAGATTAAACAAACCGATTTGGTTGCCGTTGCCGGTTGTTATCCGACCGTTTCACAACTTTGCCTTAAACCGTTAATTGAAAATGACTTGTTAGATGAACAACAATTACCGATCATCAATGCGGTCAGCGGTGTCAGCGGTGCCGGTCGCAAAGCCAGCCTCACCTCCAGTTTTTGCGAAGTCAGCCTCAATCCTTACGGCGTATTTACCCATCGCCATCAACCGGAAATCGCCACTCATTTAGGCAGAGAAGTGATTTTCACCCCACATTTGGGCAACTTTAAACGTGGTATTTTGGCGACAATTACGGCAAAATTAAAAGCGAATGTCGATACACAACGAGTTAAATCTGCATTTGAACAGGCTTATCACGATAAACCGTTAGTGCGTCTTTATGACCAAGGTTTTCCAAGCATTAAAGCTGTGGAATTCACCCCTTATTGCGATATCGCTTTTGCGATTAAAGATCAGCATATTATTATTATCGGCGCGGAAGATAATCTATTGAAAGGAGCAGCGGCACAAGCGGTTCAATGTGCCAATATTCGTTTCGGTTTTGAACTAACTTTAGGATTAATTTAACACAATGAAACCATTAGTTATTAAAGTTGGCGGTGCATTGCTGGATACACCGCAAGCTATGCAAAATCTGATCTCAACTTTGGCACAATTTAAACGCACACAACAGCGACAAATTGTGATCGTCCACGGTGGCGGTTGTATTGTTGACGAACTGATGCAACGTTTAAATCTGCCGGTACAGAAAAAACAGGGTTTACGCGTTACACCGGCGGATCAAATTGATATTATTACCGGCGCATTGGCGGGAACTGCCAATAAAAAATTGGTCGCAATGGCAAAAACTGCCGGTTTAAATGTGGTCGGGTTAAGTTTGGGTGATGGCAATTTAACCACCGCAACACAGCTTGATGCGGAATTGGGGCACGTTGCCACCGTTCAGCCAAAACAGGTTGCATTATTGAATGCGCTTTTGAATGCAGATTTTCTGCCGATTATCAGCTCCATTGCAATTGATGATGACGGTCGGCTAATGAATGTCAATGCGGATCAGGCAGCCACTGCGATTGCAACTTTGTTACAAGCGGAATTAGTGATGTTATCGGATGTTGACGGTGTGCTTGATCAGCAAAAAAATCTGATTGACGAACTGAATACGGCTCAAATCGAAAAATTAATTGCAGAACAAGTGATTACAGATGGTATGATTGTCAAAGTGAAAGCGGCTCTGACCGCAGCACAAGCATTAAATCAAGCCGTTGAAATTGCAAACTGGAAAAAACCGGAAAAATTAGCAGATTTATTTTCCGGGCAACGTATTGGCACAAGAATTGCACCTTAATTCGGTGCAACAAAAACTTAATGATCTTAATGATAAAGCATGCCGCCGGCTTTGGCGGTTTCGTTTTTTTGAGGAATAAATTATGGCACTTTGGGGCGGTCGTTTTACACAAGCGGCGGATCAACGTTTTAAAAATTTTAATGATTCATTACGTTTCGATTATCGGTTGGCACAACAGGATATCGAAGGTTCTATCGGCTGGTCGAAAGCACTGGTCAGCGTTAATGTTTTCAGCGCAGCGGAACAGAAACAGGTTGAAGCAGCACTGATTGAACTGAAAGAGGCGGTGGCAAATAACCCGGAAATGATTCTGCAGGATGATGCGGAAGATATTCATAGTTGGGTGGAAAGTAAGCTGATTGAAAAAGTGGGCGATCTCGGTAAAAAATTGCACACCGGTCGTAGCCGTAACGATCAGGTGGCGTTGGATATTAAATTATGGTGCAAACAGGAGATCACCTCTTTGCAACAATCTATTCGCCATTTACAAAGCCAACTTATTGTTACCGCGGAAAATAACCAAAATACGGTAATGCCGGGCTACACGCATTTACAACGCGCTCAACCAATCACTTTTGCCCACTGGTGTATGGCATATTTTGAAATGTTGGAACGTGATTTTTCTCGCCTTGCCGATGCTTATCGCCGTTTGGACACCTGCCCGTTAGGTTCAGGCGCTTTGGCAGGAACCGCTTATGCAGTCAATCGTGAGCAGCTGGCGAAAGATCTCGGTTTTCAACGTGCCACTCGCAACAGCTTAGACAGCGTTTCCGATCGTGATCATATTATTGAACTGTTGGCAACCGCCTCGTTAAGTATGGTGCATCTTTCTCGTTATGCCGAAGATTTAATTATCTTTAACAGCGGTGAAGCCAATTTCCTTGAATTATCCGATCGCGTCACTTCCGGTTCTTCATTAATGCCGCAAAAGAAAAATCCGGATGCTTGCGAATTAATTCGTGGTAAAGCCGGACGTGTTATCGGCGCATTAAATGGAATGTTGGTAACGGTCAAAGGTTTACCGCTCGCCTACAACAAAGATATGCAGGAAGATAAAGAGGGCATTTTTGATGCGCTTGACACTTGGCACGCTTGCCTTGATATGGCGGCATTAGTGCTTGAAGACATCAAAGTGCATCAAGAAAAAACACGTAACGCCGCCTTGAAAGGCTACTCAAATGCCACCGAGCTTGCCGATTATTTAGTTGCGAAGGGTGTTCCTTTCCGTGATTCTCACCATATTGTCGGTGAAGCAGTGGTTTATGCGATTAGCAAATCCAAAGCGTTGGAAGAGTTACGTGTCGATGAATTTAGACGTTTCAGCGATGTCATCAGCGAAGATGTGTATGCGATTCTCTCTTTGGAATCCTGTTTAAATAAACGTTGCGCCCAAGGCGGCGTGTCACCGCAACGGGTTGCAGAAGCAATTGAAGAGGCAAAACAGTTAATTAAATAATGCGCTTATTTATCTTAAACTTAAGCCAAGTCATTACTGACTTGGCTTTTGTCGTTTAGCACTTTCCAACAAAATCTATCATTTTAATAGACAAATTTGTTTACCTTTTTATCATTGGCATCCTCCCTATCATGAAGGACGGAGTTTTACGGCACTAGGCTGATAAAAGTGGCAAACTTCACACATCGATTTGCACATACTTAAAAACTTTTTTGCTTAATACGATTACTCATTTCCTCTGTGTTAAACGAAAAAATGGTGTCGAAATTTCGACACCATTCCTTTTTTCCACCAAGCACCTAATGCTTATTTATTCTCTTCTTTCACATTACTGAATGTCGGCGGCAAGCCTTTCATATCAGGAAGTTGGTGCGCAATACCTTTGTGACAATCGATACAAGTACGATTTTCTTTAATCGCCAATTCGTGCATTCTGGCAGCCACTGATTTTTGTTGAGAGAAGTCCATACGGTCAAATTTATGACAGTTACGGCATTCCTGTGAATTGTTGGCTTTCATACGCTCCCATTCACGTTCTGCCATATGCGCACGACGCTGATTAAATTTTTCCAACGTGTCGGTGTAACCCATATAATAGGCATAAACCTCACGTGCCGCTTTAATTTTACGCACAATTTTCGGAATAAATTCGTGCGGAACGTGGCAATCAGGACAACTTGCACTGACACCGCTACGGTTTTGATAGTGCGCGGTATGCAAATATTCCGGATAGACATCGTTGGTATGGCAGCTTGCACAGAACTCCTCAGTGTTGGTCTGCTCAAGTGAATAGTTAAATCCGACCCAAGAAACGATACCGGCAATAAACGCCACCACTAACAACGTACCGACTGCAATTTTGCTCGGGCTTCTAAACCATTTCCAAAAACGCTTGATAATATTCGGTTTTTTTTCTGTTGTCATAGTTTACCTCTTATTGTCCGTAACCCGGCAACGGTTTAAATTCATTAGGCACAATCGCTTTAGCATCTGTTTGTGGCACGTGGCACTGCAAACAGAAATAACGTCTTGGAGATGCGTTCGGTGAAATCGCACCGTCACGCGACATAAAGTGCGTCGGGCTGATACGAGTTGCCCCGGTAATACGAGAATTTTCCGCACTGTGGCAATTTAAACATTGGTTCACATTTTTAGTCACTTGCATACCGGTAACACTATGTGGAATAAGCGGCGGCTGATTCACATAATTTAATGCCGGTGCATTCTGTTCTTTCGGCACATTATGCACTGCTGGTGCAACATTTTCTGCCGCATTTGCCATAGGAATACCCTCTTTTTCTAAAGGAACATTATTGGGATTTTCTTCTGCAGCAAGTACCGATACAGAGAATAAGCTCGCCAACAACAAACCGGCGGCAGAGAATACTTTGATTTTTTTTACCATTTTTCACTCCTGAGAAGGATTAAATCTTGTCGAAAACTTAAAAACATTTTCAGCACATACGTCAAGACAACGTCCGCAACTGATACAATCTTTGGAAAGCACAAGTTGGCTTTCGTCTTTTTTACCGTGTAATGGTGAACGTAAAACTTGTGGTTCAGGACAGACGTTATAACAATCCATACAGTTATCACAACGCTGCCGATCGATCACTTTTACGCGGATAATGCCTTTGGCACCAATCACGCCATAAGTTGCGCCAATCGGACATAAATGCCCGCACCAACCGTGTTCCACCACTAATAAATCAAACACAAATACAGCCACAATCAACCAGATACCGGCACCGAAACCAAAGATTAAGCCGCGTCCTAACGCTGCCACCGGATTCAGCCACTCCCACAATAATGTGCCGCTGATTGCACTGCCAATTAAAATTAAGGCTAACAGCCAATAACGTAAATTGCGTGAAAGCTTTAATGTTTGTCGCCAGCCCAATTTGCGCCGTAACCAAGCCGCACTGTCGGTGACCACATTCAAAGGGCAACACCAGCCGCAGAACACTTTACTACCGACAATCGCATAAAAGGCAATCACAATGACAACGCCGATTAAGCTCGTCAAACTCGGTAGAAAACCACTGGCTAAACTCTCCAACGTAATTAACGGATCGGTTAAAGGAACGGTATCCAGCAACAGACTGCCGCTGTAATTGCCTTTTAAAATCCAAACATTAAATAACGGTCCGCTCAAAAACATCGCCAAGATACTGAATTGGCTTAAACGACGTAATAACAAAAAGCGATTGGCGTGCCACCAACCCAATTTTTGTCGAGCCTCTTTTCCTGCCTCTTTTGGTGAGTTCGCCATTATTTCACCTCCGGCTGTCGTACCGGCAAACTGATGGTTTCGCCTTCAAACAACGAATGACCTGCCTTATCTTTTTCTTGCCAACCGAAACGGTAATGATGCCCGAGAACCCCTTTTGCCAACTGCATCGGCAACACTTTGATCGCCGCTTCTTCCAACACACAAGCCTCTTCACATTTACCACAGCCGGTACAGGCATCGGAATGCACTGTCGGAATGAGATAGGCGTGTTTGCCGGTGCGTTCGTTATGTTGCATTTCCAGCGTAATCGCTTTATCGATTAACGGGCAGACACGATAACAAACATCACAGCGTAAACCTTGCCAGTTAAGGCAGGTTTCGTGATCAAGCAGCACCGCCAACCCCATTCTTGCCTGATTAATATCATCGGCATTCGCATCCAATGCACCACTCGGGCAAGCTTTCGCACAAGGAATATCCTCGCACATTTCGCACGGTTTTTTACGCGCAATAAAATAGGGAGTTCCTGCCTGTAAATCAGAAACCCACGACGCTAAATAAAGCATATCGTATGGGCAAGCCTGCACACACTGTCCGCAGCGGATACAGGCTTCGGTAAACTGTTTCTCATCACTCAACGCAAACGGCGGACGCAACGCTACGCCGTCTTTCGCTAAGCTCTGTTTTTGCGGCAAGCCAAGCAAAATGCCTAAACTTGCCAATCCGCCAACTGTTTTGGTGGCATCTTTTAAGAAACGTCGCCGTTCCGGAGTAATTACACGCTCTTTTTTCATTACCGTTCCAACTAAACTTAATGTTGTTTAGATTTTAGTGACTTTAACCGCACATTTCTTGAAGTCAGTTTCTTTAGAAAGTGGGTCAGTCGCATCTAATGTCAACAAGTTTGTTAATTGTCCTTGATCGAAGAACGTAGTAAACACTAAGCCTCTTGGCGGTTTATTGCGTCCACGAGTATCAATAATAGTTTCCATCTGTCCACGACGGGATGCAATCACTGCCTTATCACCGTGACGTAAGCCGCGATCTTTAGCATCCAACGGGTGCATATAAAGCACGTTGGTCGGGAAGGCACGATGCAATTCCGGCACGCGGCGAGTCATCGTACCGGTATGCCAATGTTCAAGCACACGACCGGTTGATAACCATAGATCGTATTCTTGATCCGGCACTTCTGCAGGTGGCTCATAAGGTGCAGCAAGAATGACGGCACGTTTGTCCGGTTTACCATAGAAGCTGACTTCTTCACCGGCTTTAACATATGGATCATAGCCTTCACGGTAACGCCATAATGTTTCTTTACCGTCAACCACCGGCCAACGTAAACCGCGCGCTTTATGATACATATCAAACGGTGCTAAATCGTGACCGTGACCACGACCGAAAGAGGCATACTCTTCAAATAATCCTTTTTGGATGTAATAACCGAAATGTTCCGCTTCATCATTCGGATGATCACCGATTTCGCTGTTCGGATATTTATTAACTTGACCGTTGGTAAACAACACTTCATAAAGTGTTTTACCTTTAAACTCAGGATTTTTCTCTAAAATTTCTGCCGGCCACATTTCATCAGTGGTGAAATATTTAGAAAATTCTACTAATTGCCACAAGTCGGATTTAGATTCACCCGGCCCTTTCACCATCTGATGCCAGAATTGAGTACGGCGCTCCGCATTACCGTAAGCCCCCTCTTTTTCTACCCACATTGAGGTTGGCAACATCAAATCGGCAGAAATCGCACTTAATGTCGGATATGGGTCGGAAACAATAATAAAGTTTTCCGGATCACGCCAACCAGGCAAACGCTCCTGATTGATGTTCGGCCCAGCCTGCATATTGTTATTACACATTACCCAAAGCACATTCATCTTACGATCTTTGAGCATACGATCCTGTAGCACCGCGTGATAACCGACTTTATCGGAAATAACACCAGCCGGAATCTTCCAAAGTTGTTCTGTGTGTTCACGATGTTTAGGATTGGTGACCACTAAATCCGCCGGCAAACGGTGAGCGAAAGTTCCCACTTCACGCGCTGTACCACAAGCGGAAGGCTGACCGGTTAACGAGAACGGCCCACAACCCGGTTTAGAGATCTTGCCGGTTAACAGATGCACGTTGTACATCATTTGGTTTACCCACACGCCACGTGTATGTTGGTTAAAGCCCATTGTCCAGAAAGAGACCACTTTCTTATTCGGATCGGCATAAATTTTCGCCAATTCTTCCAATAAGCCTTTATCCACACCACTAAGTTCGTGCGCTTTCTCTAATGTATATTCGGAAACAAATGCTTTGAATTCTTCAAAAGTGAAGTTTTCCATTTTGTCGCTGCCCGGATTTTTCGCTGCTTTTTCACGCGGATCAGTTGGGCGCAAACCATAACCGATATCGGTCGCTGCTTTTTTGAAAACGGCGTGTTTGCTGACAAAATCTTCATTGACTGCATTATTTTGAATGATGTAGTTAGCGATATAGTTCAAAATTGCCAAGTCAGATTGCGGAGTAAATACCAAACCATAATCCGCTAATTCAAAACTGCGATGTTCAAAAGTAGAAAGTACGGCAATCTTGCAATCCGGATTGGATAAACGACGGTCGGAAATACGTGACCACAAAATAGGGTGCATTTCCGCCATATTTGAGCCCCAAAGCACCATGACATCCGCCTGTTCGATATCGTTATAACAACCCATAGGTTCATCAATACCGAAAGTACGCATAAAGGCAACCGCTGCAGAAGCCATACAGTGACGTGCGTTCGGGTCAACATTGTTGGAGCGCAAACCGGCTTTAAATAATTTATTTAAAGCGTAACCTTCCCAAATGGTAGATTGTCCGGAAGTGAAACAACCGACAGCGTTTTTACCATTTTTCGCCATCGCTACTTTAAATTTCTCTGCCATTGTTTTAAAAGCAACATCCCAACTGACCGGTTGGAATTCACCATCTTTGGCATATTTACCGTCTTTCATTCTCAACATTGGTTGAGTTAAACGGTCTTTTCCGTACATAATTTTCGGCAAGAAGTAACCTTTAATACAGTTTAAACCACGGTTTACTTCCGCATCCGGATCGCCTTGTGATGCCACAACACGCCCGTTTTGTGTTCCCACTAATACGCCGCATCCGGTACCACAGAAACGACATACCCCTTTTTCCCATCTGATTGAAGTATCTGCCGCTTCAACATTTTTGATAGGAATTGTCATACCGATCGCCGCTGCGGCTGCTGTTGCCGCATTGGCTTTCATAAAATCGCGTCGACTTAAATTCATCATCATCTCCCCACTAAAAAATCACTCGCCTAAGTCCTGTTGATGATAGACCAAAGAAACATTGATTACGCCGTCAATATTGCGCGCGTTCTCCATATTTTCCAATAAAATCCGTTGGTTATGTGACTGCATTACTACCACTAATTTTCCCAACTTCGGATCGGAACCGTGTATTTCAGTATGCGGAACTGCTAACAACGCGGCAGAAATCTGATCCAGTTTTTCCGGACGACCTTGCACCACCACACCGCATACGTGCCACTCTTGGGCATTTTCCATAGAAATATTTTCAGTCATTTTCTATATCTGATTCTGTACTAACATTGAAATTGCCTGCACCGGACAAGCCGCTACACAAGCACCACAACCATTACAACTTTGCAAATCCAATTGTGGCTGGGCAACTTTTCCTAACATCGGTTTAAAAAAAATCGCTCGCCACTCACAACTATCCTGACAACTACGGCACTCAACCTGTTTATTGGTTAAACAATTATCCGCTATTGAAATTTTATGTTGCCACGCTTCGGTTGTGGTCGGTCGAAATATCGGCTGTTGACAGGCTTCAACACATTTCTGACAAAATGTGCATTCCGCTTGTTGAAAAGAAACCTGCGGAAAACCGCGTTCATCCTTGATTAACACTTGCGTTTCACACTGCGCAATGCAATCTCCGCATTGAGTGCACTGTTGAAAAAATATCTCGCTGTCCGCCCACGGCGGTAAAATCGTTTTTTTATTGACTACCGTTGTGGCTTCACGAATCTTGCCGCTAAGGAATTTTCGCCGAGATAAATCTATATTTTGCATAATGGACGCAAGCTTTCTAACGATTAATTAACCAATGATTATTATCGAAATAAACTACCGCAAGTCAGTAACCGCTATGAGGTATATTATGTTTTTTTGCTTTTTTCTTGAGATAAATCAAAACAATGATCATCTCTTTTTTCACAAAAACCGTGGTAGGTTATCGCCACAATATTGCGGCTGGAGTAAAATGCCTGCCTTACTGTTAAGAATTTGGAGAAAAACGTGGCGAAATATTCGGTTTTAACCCGTGTAGCGAAATATTTAATCGGCATTATTTTATTGGCAAGTTTTTGTATTTCCTTAGTATTTGCACTGTTGATCAGTAGCCAAAGTGATGCGGAAGCGATCAATTTAGCCGGTTCACTGCGTATGCAGGCTTATCGCCTGATTTACCAAATGGAACACGAGCAAGATACAGTTGCGCACAATTTGCAGCAATATACGCAAACTTTACAGGAAAAAACCTTAAATGATCTACAAAACAGCTACTTTGTGCCGGCTAACGTCAAAGCTGCTTATCAAAATGTGGTCAATAATTGGCAGCAGATGAGCAGTTTTGTGCGCCAACAACAAATTAATCAATATCAAGCCCAAGTCGATCAATATGTTGCCAAAGTGGATGATTTTGTCGCCGAATTGCAACATTTCTCCGAACGCAAAATTATTATGGCGATACTGATTAGTATCTTCTCCATTATCACGATTTTGGTGATCGGTTCTTATATGCTGTGGTATATGAAGCGTGAAGTGCTGAACCCAATCGAAAAATTGGTGCAGGCAAGCACACAAGTGCAAACCGGACATTTTAAACATATTCCGTTGGATGTGGACAAACCGAACGAACTCGGCACGCTTTCTGAAACTTTCACCAAAATGGCAAGTGAGTTACAGAAACTTTACTGGTTCTTAGAAGAAAAAGTGAGCGAAAAAACAAAAAAACTAAGCCAATTAAATCGCACACTCTCAATGTTGTTTCATACTTCGCAAAAAATTACCCACATCGATCTGGATTACAATCAATTAACCGAAGTGATCGCCGAAATTCGTGCCAGCGAACATTTGCGTTATATCGAACTGATTGTTTACGGTGCGGAACATCTTGATCTCTCATCGGGCAAAGCGGAAGACAATTATCCGTGGCAAGAGCAAAAAATCAGCGTCAACGGCAAACTCCTTTCCTGTTTACGCTGGCAGGCAGGTTTACCTTGTCCCGATTTACGCCTAATGCAAAGTGTTGCACAAATGCTGGGACGCGCAATTTACTTTATCCAAACGCAACGTCAACAACAACAGTTGGTATTAATGGAAGAACGCTCAATTATCGCCAGAGAATTGCACGATTCGTTGGCGCAGGTGTTGGCATTTTTACAAATTCAGCTCACATTGTTGAAACACGCCTTAAAAAGCAGCGATCCGCAAGCCAAAGAGAAGAGTTTTAAAATTATCGCCGATTTTGAACAAGCACTTAACGATGGTTATGTGCAGCTGCGCGAACTGCTTTCCACTTTCCGCTTAACCATTCAGGAAGCCAACCTCAAATTGGCGTTGGAACAGGTGATTGAATCATTACGCAATCAAAGCGATGCGCAAATTACACTGGAATGCTCATTGCCGTCACAAATTTTCACGGCACAACAGTTGGTACACGCGTTGCAAGTTGTGCGCGAAGCGTTACTGAATGCGATTAAACATTCTCAAGCGACCTTAATTGAGGTGATCGCACATACCAATCAAGACGGCGAAAATGAAATTATCGTTGCCGATAATGGTATCGGCATTCCTTCTTTGGATGAACCGGAGGGACATTACGGCTTAAATATTATGCAAGAACGCACCGCACAACTGAATGCGACTTTAACCATTCAACGCCGCCCGACCGGCGGTACGGAAGTCAAAATTTTATTGGCGGATACCTTGGCGGAGTAATCAATATTGCTTTAAGTAATATTATTGAAAAAGAAATATCGATAAAATATTATACTCTTTTTCTTTTATGCTTATTAACTAACAGGAGCTTATTTATGTATTGTCGTTATTGTGGACATCAAATCAATGAAGACCAAACTTATTGTGGCTACTGCGGTAAAATGCAAAATAGTCCAGCTAACGCCACGTCATCTTCACAATCTTCACAAAAAAACGAATCATCTCATTATAATCCAGCATTTGCTATAAATAACGTTACTTTACGTGACCGTTTTCTTGCTCTCAGTGCAGAACTGTTTTTGAATCCTTGGTTATACTTTATAGGAATAATTCCTGCACTTATCTCTATTATTAATAATGGAGCTATTAAGGACACTGAAACACTAATATATATAGTATTTTTTCCTTGTATTCCTATTCTTCTTATTAGACCATTATTTTATCATTATAAAAAGCAAGGTATTTTTGGTTTCTTACTAGGTATTACTCTAAAAAACAAATATAACCAACCAATATCTCTCAAAAAATATCTATTTAGAATTTTAATTAAATCCATATTATTGTTTATATTTGCCGGAATTTTCTTGGCACTCACACTTGCTATCCTTGCTATTGAAAAAAAAAGTGACAGGCCTATTTTAACGTTGTCTTTACTCCCCTTTATAGGTTATGGTGGATTACCATTTCTAATTTATGTTCTTAGTTTTTTTATTCAAAAAGAAACTATACCTCATCTATTTTATGATAAATGGCTAAATACTTTTGTTGAAAAAACAACTCCCCCCAAATATGGTCGCATAGCAACTCACGCTTTTATCATTATAAACCTTACCTTATTCACGTTGATTAACTTAAATGAAAGTGGCCTATTAACTACTAATATATTTAACAACAATATTAAGACCTGTATAGATTCCTATGATAGTAATAAACCACTTAATACACTAGAACTAGCAGCAAAACCTTGTTTAGCCGCTGAAAATTCAAATAACAGTGAAGTACAGTGGCGGTTAGGAATGCTTTACAACTTTGGAAAGGGAGTGCCTCAAGATTATCAAAAAGCTAAATACTATTATGAACTTAGTGCTAATCAAGGTAATAGTGATGCTCAATGGATGTTAGGTAATCTTTACGAGTTGGGAATGGGAGTGCCTCAAGATTATCAAAAAGCTAAATACTATTATGAACTTAGTGCTAACCAAGGTAATAGTGACGCTCAATGGCGGTTAGGAATACTTTACAACTTGGGAAAGGGAGTGCCTCAAGATTACCAAAAAGCTAAATACTATTATGAACTTAGTGCTAATCAGGGTAATAGTGACGCTCAATGGGCGTTAGGAACACTTTACCAGTTTGGATTGGGAGTGCCTCAAGATTATCAAAAAGCCAAATACTATTACGAACTTAGCGCCAATCAAGGTAATAGTGACGCTCAATGGCGGTTAGGAATACTTTACTACTTGGGAATGGGAGTGCCTGAAGATTACCAAAAAGCTAAATACTATTATGAACTTAGTGCTAACCAAGGTAATAGTGACGCTCAATGGCGGTTAGGAATACTTTACGAGTTGGGAAAGGGAGTGCCTCAAGATTATCAAAAAGCCAAATACTATTATGAACTTAGTGCTAATCAAGGTAATAGTATGGCTCAAGTGGGCTTAGGAATGCTTTACCACTCTGGATTGGGAGTGCCTCAAGATTACCAAAAAGCTAAATACTATTATGAACTTAGTGCTAATCAAGGTAATAGTAAGGCTCAATGGCGGTTAGGTAATCTTTACGCCTTGGGATTAGGCGTGACTCAAGATTACCAAAAAGCTAAATACTATTATGAACTTAGTGCTAATCAAGGTAATAGTGACGCTCAATGGTCGTTAGGAACACTTTACGAATTGGGAAAGGGAGTGCCTCAAGATTACCAAAAAGCTAGATATTATTATAAGCTAAGTGCCGATCAAGGTAATACAATAGGTAAAGCGTCATTAGAATTATTAAACAAATAAACCTACGATAAAATATCATAGACTTAGCAGAACCTATTTACTTAATAACTTGGCACTTTCAGCAGTAATTAATGGATGATAAATCTATCATCCATTAATAAAGCATTCTATAGATAAATATTACTTGAACAAAAGAATATGAGTCTTTGAAAAGCTAGAGAAAATTTAAAAACAGAAGCATAAAAAATCTCGCACTTAGGCGAGATTTTTTATCGTTATTTATGCGCACGTTCCAGCTGTTTTTTATATTTCACCAGCTTATCTTTAATGCGGTTGCGTTTCAGTGGAGAAAGATAATCAACAAACATCACACCGTTTAAATGATCGATTTCGTGCTGAATACAGATTGCCAACAGATCGCTTGCTTCCAATGTAAACGGCTCACCGTTGCGATCCAACGCTTTAACCGTAACTTTCTCTTTACGTGGCACCAAACCTCTAAAGCCGGGTACTGATAAACAGCCCTCTTCAATCCCGGTTTCGCCGTCACTCTCGACAATTTCCGGATTAATCAGAACAAGTTGATTGCTTTTATCGCCCTCAACATCAATCGTGATAATACGTTGATGACGGTTAACCTGCGTTGCCGCTAAACCAATCCCTTCTTGTTCATACATTGTTTCAAACATATTATCGATAAATTCCCGAATTTCATCGTCCACCTTTTCCACCGGTGCTGCCACCGTTCTTAAACGCTCATCGGGAAAACATAACACATCTAATATCGCCATACGCTCTTCCTTTTTTCAAAACCTTGCATTTTACTGATTTTTTCAATAATTAACACACCCAATTCTACCGCAAAAAGCGGATTTATTTTTAATCTGCGATCCGCTTCGCACTTTTTCAAACTCAACACTGACAACGGCTATTAATGGGGTAAAGTGCCTTTTTTTCAATCTGTTTTCGACTTTTTCAATCGTTTTCCGCTATGCAAACAGTAACCACACTTTTACGTTTAGCACTGCTGCCGCAATTCGGTGCTATCAAAATTCAACAACTGCTTGAACAAATCTCACTAGATACGCTGCTCAGCTACGATCGACAAACACTCAGCCAAATCGGTTGGAACACTGCGCAAATTCAAGCTTGGTACTCGCCGCAACAAGCAATTATTGACTCCATTCTAAATTGGCAGCAACAGGCAGGAAATCATATTCTGCACTATTTTGATCACAGTTACCCATTCTTGTTGAAACAAACTCGCTCCGCACCACCATTGCTGTTTGTAAAAGGTAACATTGATGTGCTCTCTTCGCCACAAATCGCTATGGTAGGCAGTCGCTATTGTTCACCTTATGGCGAACATTACGCCCAAACCATCGCCGGCGAACTGGCACATAGCGGCATCACCATTAACAGCGGTTTAGCCTTAGGCATTGATGGCATTTGTCATCGTGCCGCTTTGGATAATCACGGCAAAACCGTTGCTGTTTTGGGCAGCGGCTTGGATCAACTCTATCCGGCTCGCCACAAAAAATTGGCACAACAGATTCTGGAAAACAACGGTGCATTGCTGTCGGAACTGTTTCCCGACACGCCACCCATTGCCGAAAATTTTCCACGCCGAAACCGTATTATCAGCGGCCTCTCGTTCGGCACTATCGTCATCGAAGCCTCGCAAAAAAGTGGTTCATTGATCACCGCTCGGCTGGCACTGGAACAGAATCGTGAAGTGTTCGCTGTACCGGGTGCGTTGGACAATCCGTTAAGCCAAGGTTGCCACTATTTAATTAAACAGGGAGCGTGGTTAATTGAAAATGCACAGGATGTGTTGGAAATTCTAACACCGCAAATTTCATCATTAATGCCGTTTACACCAGCAATAGCAGCGCAAACACCAACGCCAACCGGCAATCGTGCTACTGCACAAAACACGATCACAATATCGCCACAAGCAAAATCTGGTTACACGCCGCCGACCATCAACAAAAAAGCGATGATCAAACTTGATATTCCGCCACAACATCAAGCATTAATGCAACAATTAAACAGTGCAACTGCGATTTCACCGGATGAACTTTCGACTGCATTAAATCGCCCTATCAATCAAATTCTTACCGATCTATTGGAACTGGAAATTCTCGGTGCAGTGCAACAGATTCAAGGCGGTTATATTAAAAATATCGTCTAATTCATTGAATAAATTAACTTCACGATATTCACTATTTTTATAAACAGAAATAGGTACTACATTTTTCAAAGTACTTTAAACTAATGACGAAGATCCAGAAAAGAAACAAGACTTTTTATCTGATAAATAAAGGTAATAAGACTGCATTTTGAATAAAATTTTAGGGGCTGTAGTAGATTA